>DASXYW010000064.1:0-25755 GCA_036502265.1 Steroidobacteraceae bacterium
ACCGCCTGCCCGGCCGCGGTCGGATAAGCCTCGATCAACGCATAGCTCGGGCTGCGCACCGACTCCTCGACCCCGAGCGCATGCAACACCGCGGCGGCGAGCGTGGTCTTGCCCGCACCCAGCTCGCCGCTCAGGTACAGCAGGCGCGGTAATTGCTCATCCCAGCGCAGCGATCGGGCGAGCGCGTCGCCCAACCGTTGCGTGGCGCGCGCATCCGGCAGCCACCACTGCGCCTTCATCGACGCAGGTTGACCCAGTGACTCAGGGCCTCGGCCAGCTCCAGGGCCAGGATGCCGCGATCACGTTCGCGCGCGAGTTCGTCCCCGGCCAGGGCATGCGCCATGACCCCGGCGCGCGCGGCCAGCCACGGGTCACGGCATTGGGCCAGGATGCCGGCGATCGCACCGGTCAGGACATCACCCATCCCTGCGGCTGCCATGGCCGGATTGCCTCGCTCGCAGATTCCTGGCACCGGGCTGATCCCGCGCTCATCGACGCTGCCGATCAGAGTGCCGGCGCCCTTGAGGACCACGACCGCGCCGGGATGGCGCACGGTCAGCCGGCGCAGCGCTCCCAGCCGGTCGGCCTGCACCGCGCGGGTGTCGCTCTGCAACAGGCGGGCCGCCTCGCCGGGGTGCGGGGTGAGCACTGAGCCGGCCGGCGCGGCCCATTGCTGCTCGGCCAGCAGGTTGAGCGCATCGGCATCCAGTACCAGTCGCCGGCCACTGGCGAGGACGTGCTCGAACAACGCACGCGCCCAGTCGCTGCGGCCAAGTCCGGGGCCAATCGCAACCACATCGACCGACTCGAGCAGCGGCGGCAGCGCTGTCGGCTGCGTCACGCCGTGCACGATCAGTTCCGGACGTCCGGCGACGATGGCGCTGAGATTTTCCGGGGCGGTCGCAACCATCACCAGGCCAGCTCCGGTGCGCAGGCAGGCCTCTCCCGCCAGGCGCACCGCCCCGGGCATGCCCGGTCCGCCGCCAATGATCAGCACGCGGCCGAAGTCGCCCTTGTTCGCCTCCCGCCGACGCGATGGCAGCGCCAGGGGGATCTCGCCCTCACCCAAACGCTCCAGCACAGCGATGAAGCGCCCGTCCTGCGGAGGCGTCACGCCGAGATCGTCAAACTGCAATCGCCCGGCGTACTCCGGGCCCTCGCCCAGAAACAGCCCGGTCTTGAGCGCCACGAAGCTGATGGTGCAATCGGCTCGCACAGTGGCGCCCATCGCCGCGCCGGTATCGGCGTTCAAACCCGATGGCAGGTCGAGCGCCAGCACCGGTCGCCCGCAGCCGTTAAGCGACTGGATCACGTCGGTCAGCGGCGCTCGCACCGCGCTGGTCAGCCCCGTGCCCAGCAGTGCGTCCACGACCACGCCGGTGCGCGGCAGCTGCGCGGCCGACCATGAGACCACCCGACCACCGCTGGATCGAAAATCAACACAGGCGCTGGCCGCATCGCCATGCAGTTGTTCCGGAGAAGTCACGGCCAGCACCGTGGCCGACAGTCCCGCCGCCTGGGCAAAGCGCGCCAGCACGTAGCCGTCGCCGCCGTTGTTGCCGCCCCCGGCCACCACCGTAATCTCCAGCGCCGTCGGCCAGCGGGTGCGCAGTACGCGCAACGCCGCCTCGCCGGCACGTTTCATCAGCGCGTAGCCGCTGGTGCCCTGAGCGATCGCGTAGGCATCGAGCGCACGTACCTGCGCGGTGGAATACAGCAGACCGGGACCGGACATGCGGCGATTATACTGAGCCGATGAAATCCGCCCTGCCAGCGAGCGGCGCCGAAGCCGCCAGGTTGTCGCCGGATGCGCCTGCCCTACGCACCACCATCGAGCGGGCGGCACGTGACTGTGGTCTGGATGCGATCGGTGTCAGCCAGATCGAGCTCGACCAGGACGAGCGCCATCTTGAGCGCTGGCTCGAGCGCGGCTGGCACGGCGAGATGCACTACATGGCGCGCCACGGACACAAGCGCAGCCGGCCGGCCGAGTTGCTGCCCGGTACGCTGCGGGTGATCGCCGCGCGCATGAACTACCGCCCGGCGCAGACGCTCTCGGCCGACGCCGTGCTCAGCGATCCGCAGCGAGCCTACATTGCGCGCTATGCGCTGGGTCGCGACTATCACAAAGTGATGCGCAAGGCGCTGCAGCGACTGGCCGACGCGGTGGCGCGGCTGGCGGGAGCCCATGGCTACCGAGTGTTCGTCGACAGCGCGCCGGTGCTGGAGAAGGCGCTGGCGCGCAACGCCGGCCTCGGCTGGATCGGCAAGCACACCAATCTGCTAGCTCGCGATGCCGGCTCGTGGTTCTTCATCGGCGAGATCTTCACCGATCTGCCGCTGCCTACCGACGCGGCGGTCGAGGCGCACTGCGGCACCTGCACGGCCTGCATTGCCGCCTGCCCGACCGGCGCGATCGTCGCCCCCTACCAGCTGGACGCGCGCCGCTGCATTTCCTATCTGACCATCGAGCTCAAGGGTTCGATCCCACCGCCGCTGCGAGCTGCCATCGGCAATCGCATCTACGGCTGCGATGACTGTCAGCTGGTGTGCCCTTGGAACAAATTCGCACGTGACGCCGCGCACCCGGATTTTCGCGTGCGACAGGGGCTCGATGCCCCGCGCCTGACCGAGCTGATCGGCTGGAGCGCGGAGCAATTTGAGCAACGCATGCGCGGCTCGGCGATCCGCCGCATTGGGCATGAGCGCTGGTTACGCAACATCGCGGTGGCCCTGGGCAACGCCCCGACCACCGCGGCGGTGCTGGCGGCGCTCGAAGCTCGACGCCTGGACTCCTCAGCGTTGGTGCGCGAACACGTGCAATGGGCTCTGCAGCGCCATGCCGCAGGCGGATTGCACAGCTAGGGGCGGTGGGTACGCAGATTGTCGATCAGGCGCGCGCGCCCCAGCCGCACTGCCGCGAGCACCACCAGATCGGCGGACGTATCCGTAGCCTCGCTCAGATCGGCCGCGTTCCTGACCGCGAAATAATCCACGTTCATGCTGGCGGCCTCAAGCGTGGCTCGACCGGCGCCCTCGAGCCCGGCGTGATCGGTACTGCCGCCGTACAGCGCGCGCGCCGTGGCGCTCAAAGTGTGGTGAATCAGCGGTGCACGCGCGCGCTCCTCGGCACTGAGGTAGCGGTTACGCGAGCTTAGTGCCAGACCGTCCGGCGCGCGCACCGTTGGCGCACCGACGATCTCCACCGGCAGTGCCAGATCCAGCGTCATATGCCGTATCACCAGCAGCTGCTGGTAGTCCTTCTCGCCAAACACCGCCACATCGGGCGCCACGATCCCGAACAGCTTGGCAACCACGGTGGCGACGCCGTCGAAGTGCCCCGGACGAAAGCGGCCGCACAGAATGTCGGACAGGCCGCGCACCGCGATCAGAGTGCGCTGATCGCCGCCGTGTGGATACATGTCCGCCACTTCGGGTGCGAACAGCAGGTCGCAGTGCGATTGCTGGAGCAGTTGCTGGTCATCAGCCAGCGTACGAGGATAGCCGGTGTAGTCCTCACTCGGGCCGAACTGCAGCGGGTTGACGAAGATGCTGGCAACTACCCGGTCGCCGCGGTAGCGCGCGGCCGCCAGCAGGCTCATGTGACCGGCGTGCAGGTTGCCCATGGTCGGCACGAATGCGATGCGCTGACCCGACGCCCGCCACTGCTGCACGCGGGCGCGTACCGCCTCCACCGTGATCACGGTCTGCATCGCTGCGGCGGTATTCAGAAGCTGTGTTCCGGTGCCGGATACTCGCCCGAGCGCACGGCTTGTACGAAACGAGCGACCGCGGCCTGAGGTGAATCCGCCCCGCTCATGAAATTGCGCACGAAGCGCGGCTTGCGTCCCGGCGTCATGTCCAGAATGTCATACGAGACCAGTATCTGGCCGTCGGTCCCGGGCCCGGCGCCGATGCCAATCACCGGCACGCTGAGCGCGGTGGCGATCTCGCGCCCGAGCGCCGACGGGATGCACTCCAGCAACACCATATCGGCCCCCGCCGCTTCCAGCGCTCGCGCATCCTCGAGCATGTGCTTGGCAGCCTCCTGCTCCCGTCCCTGGACGCGAAACCCGCCGGTCTTGTGCACCGACTGCGGCTTGAGTCCCAGGTGGGCACACACCGCGATGTCGTGGCCGGCCAGGAACTCCACGATCTCGACCTGCTCCTTGCCGCTCTCGAGTTTCACCATTCGGGCGCCGCCTTCCTGCATCAGGCGCACCGAGTTGGCAAGCGCCAGATCGCGCGATGGATAACTCATGAACGGCAGGTCGGTGATCAGGAACGGACGCTGCAGGCCACGCGCCACGGCTGCGCTGTGGTAGACCATGTGGTCCATGGTGACGGGCACGGTGGTGGCGTGTCCCTGGATCACCATGCCGAGCGAGTCTCCAACCAGCACCACATCGACGCCGCCGGCGTCGAGCAGTGCCGCGAAGCTGGCATCATACGCGGTCAGGCAGGCAATCTTCTCACCGCGCTGCTTCATCTGATCGAGAGTACTGAGCGTGACCGGCGGCCGGTCAGAGTCACGCAGTTGCAGTTGGGTATACATGACTGCTCCTAAATCGCCGCGTGCCGCATCGGATTGTAGTAGAGGCGACCGCGACGCACTCGCCGCACGGTGGCCAGAAGCTCCTCGAAATCCTCGTCGCTGGCCACCGGGTCGATGGCAGCGGCGTTCACGATCAACAGCGGGCCGGCATCGTACTCGTGGAAGAAGCGCGCATAGGCATCGTTCAGTCGCTCGAGGTAGCCGCGATCGATGAACTGCTCGTGCCGGATGCCGCGCCGGCCGATGCGCGCCAGCAGAGTGTCCACCGGCGCCTGCAGATAGATGACCAGGTCCGGGCGCGGAGCTTCGATCGCAAGTTTGGTATACACCTGTTCATACAGGCGGTACTCCTCTTCATCGAGCGTGGTGCGCGCGAATAGTCGATCCTTGTCGATCAGGTAGTCGGCCACGCGCAGCGGCGCGAACAGATCCTGTTGCTTGAGCGCGGCCAGCTGCTGCGAGCGCTGAAACAGGAAGTACAATTGCGCCGGCAGCGCCCCGGCACGCGGATTGCGATAGAAGCGTTCCAGGAACGGATTATCGTCGGCCCGCTCCAACACCAGCTCGGCGCCGACTCGCGCGGCCAGCTTGCTGGCGAGTGTGGTCTTGCCGACTCCGATCGGTCCCTCGATCACGATAAAGCGGTGCGGCAGATTTTCAGGCGCCATGGGTTATCGGTTTGCCATCCAGACGCCAGATCCCTGCCGGGTCGACGCGAGCGGCGAGCTCGGCGACGCGACCGCAACCCGGCACGCTGAGCTCGGGAGCAATCTCCAAGAGAGGATACAGAACGAAGTTGCGCTGCACTATCCCAGGATGTGGCAGCGTGAGTTGCGGCTGATCGCAGCGCTGCTGACCGTATACCAGCAGGTCCAGATCGATCCGGCGCGGGCCCCAGCGCACGCGCGGGGGTTCGCGCCCCAGGCGCTGTTCCAGCGCCCGCAGCTGCTGCAGCAGGGGCAATGGCTCGAGCCGCGTCAGCAAACCGGCCGCGGCATTGATGAAGTCCGGCTGGGCCTGCGGACCCAGGGGCCTGGAACCGTACAGCGACGAGGCGGTAACACAGCGCACCTCGGGCAGGGCCGACAGCGCAGTCAGCGCGCCCCGTACCTGGTCGGCCGGCTCACCGAGGTTGCTGCCCACCCCGACGTAGGCTGGCTGCCAGCGCATTCAAGCCGAACCTGGAAAGCCGCCCCGACGACGACGGCGACGACGCGTGCGACGCGCCGGTCCCGGGCTGCCAGCGACCGCCTCTGCCACCGGCGGCGTGGGGCTGCCCTCTGCCGCTGCGCCAACTCGCGGCCGAGGCAGATCATCCAGCAACGGCAGCCGTTCATCCGGCGCGAGCTGCTGCAGCCGCGTCCACCAGTCCGAGATTGCGGCCGGCGCCATGCCGAATTGCGCGCGCAACGTCAGCAAATCGAATGCGGCGCGAAAACGCGGCTGCTCCAGCAGGCGCAAAGCGCGCTTGCCGCGCGGCTGCTCCAGTCGCGGCTGCAGCGCATACATTTCTCGCACGCCGAGGGCCACGCGGCGCGGAATGGTCACGCGCGCGGCCGCCGCCCGCAACGCCCGGTCGCATGCCTCGCTGATGGCGCCGACCTCGTGCCAGCGGTGCCGCGGCAGTGATTCGATCGCCTGCGCGATCGGTCCGTACAGCAGCAGCGAGAACAGAAACGTCGGTGACACCGGCTTGTCGGCCGCCACGCGCTCATCGGTGTTGCGCAGACCCTGGCGCAGCAGCTGTTCGATCAAGCTGCCCGGATGCGCACTCAGATAGCCTACCAGGGCCGGAAACAGTACTTCGAGCAGGCCGCGCCGGCGCAGCACATCCAGGCTGGTCTCGCCGTGCCCGGTCAAAAACAGCTTAAGTGTCTCATCGAACAGCCGCGCCGCCGGCACGCGCTCCAGCAGCTGTCGCAGCTCGCCGATCGGCGCGGCGGTGGCCTGATCGAGTGCAAACCCGAGCTTGGCCTCGAAGCGCGCCGCACGCAGCATGCGCACCGGGTCTTCGCGATAGCGTGTCTCGGGGTCGCCGATCATTCGCAGTCGATGCGCCGCCAGATCCGCGGCACCGCCGACATAGTCCCATAGCGAGAAGTCCGCAATGTTGTAGTAGAGCGCGTTGACGGTGAAGTCGCGCCGCCACACGTCGTCCTCGATGCCGCCGTAGATGTTGTCTCTCAACAGGCGGCCATGCGTGTCCAGCACGCGTTCGTTGTCGATCGAGTCCAGTTCCGACTCCTCGTCGAGCTCGGGTGCTTCACCCTCCTCCGGATCGGCCTCCGGCACCGGCTCCTCGCTCGGCGACGGCGCGGTCGCGGCGCGAAACGTTGCCACCTCGATGACCTCGCGGCCGAACACCACGTGCGCCAGACGAAATCGCCGTCCGACCAGCCGCGAATTGCGAAACAGCGAACGTACCTCGTCCGGCAGTGCATCGGTCGCGACGTCGAAGTCCTTCGGATGACGGCCCAGCATCACGTCGCGCACGCAGCCGCCGACCAGGAACGCCTGGTAGCCGGCATCCTTCAGGCGGTACAGGACGCGCAAGGCATTGTTGGAGATGTTGGAACGGGAGATGCTGTGGTCGGCGCGGGCAATGATGCGTGGGGCTGCATCCGACGCGGTGACTGGAGAAGACTCGTTCAAATTGTTTGTCCGCTTGAGCAATCAGAGGGGGCGCTTATAATACCGCGCCTCATCACGGCCTCCCGTGCTCGCCGCTCCCTTCGTCTAGAGGCCTAGGACACGGCCCTCTCAAGGCTGGAACACGGGTTCGATTCCCGTAGGGAGCGCCACCAATACGGCCATCACGCCGGAGACGGGGACCGCCAGCGCGGTCGCGGGTGACGCCGTCGCGCGAGAAACGCGGCGATCAGACCGGGCAGCATCAGCAGCAGGCGCGGTGCGGCCAGGACCACAGCCAGCAGAAACGACCAATGCAGCACCACGACTGCGCCCACCAGCAGCGCAATCCGCAGCGGCAACAGCATTCGCATCAGCAGCAATGCGACGGTCAGTACGACCGCCGCCGCATCGCCGACCAGCAGCGCCAATCCCAGTACGCACAGCCACAGCCGCAGCAGCGTGATGCCCGCAAGCAGTGTCAAGCCGAGGATACGGCGGACGCCTTTCACGGCCGGCCATCGACCACACGAGCTTCCATCTTGCGTGCCCGGCGCAGGAACAGCTGCTGGCCGATTGGAATGGCCCTGGCCTGCAAGTGCTTGCGACGTCGATCGATGGCTGCCAGCAGAGTGGTCGCACTCAGCTGACGTTGGCGGGCAAAGTCGCTCGCCGCGGCTCGCAGCAGTGCCAGGTCGTGGTCTTCGCCGAGGAAGTCGGCGACCTGCCGGGCACGGTGCGCGGCCTTGGCAGGGACCTTGGGTTGCAGCGGCTCGAGTATCTGCAACGCATGACGCAGATACTGAATCTGCTTGCGCCATTCGTGCAGGGTCAGGCTGTCCGGTCGGCGCTTCGCATGACGGGCGGCTCGGCGCCCGGTGCGATAGATGCGCCGAAAGGCCGGGCCGAGGGTACGCCAGCCGTCGTGCCGCACGTGCCAGCGTCGTGCCCGCGCCTGCACCTGATCCAGCGTGCTGCGCGCTGCCGCCAGCCGCTCCGGTCGCGCGCGCAGTTCGTGCTGTGCCAGACGCTGGCGCTGTTGCAACGTGCGCATCAGCGCGGCGGTAGCCCGGTCCCGCGCCAGAGGTGCGCGCCGGGCCCGCAATCCGACTAATGCCCGCAGCAACACCGTGGCATCGCGCACCGGATCGAGGGCGTGCGCCGCGGCCCGCATCGCTTCGTTCTCGCGCCGATATGTGACCTTGGCCAGCGTTACCCGCAGCAGCCGCAGGGCAGCCCGCCCCTTCTTGATCGCCTTGCGCGCGAGGTGCACCTGATCGCCCGATGGGCGCGTCGAGCGCAGGGCGCGCACGGCCTCTTCGACATGACCTCGGGCCGCGCCACGCACGGCCGCGGCGGCCGAGCCATTGATTGTCAGGCGAACATCGGACATGGGGCGATGCTACGGCAGGTCCGGCAGTGCCTGCACCCGAAAAGGCCATGGCGGGCTCTAAGCCCCGCTTCCCCAGGTGGAGGTGTACAAGGCGCCGTTCAGCCGCCCATGGCCGCCGGTTAGACCGCCGGCCCGTCACGCCGATCGGACCTTAGGGCTTGCCCTACAAGGAAGCCGCGCAGATCATCGGGGTTCCGACGGCTGCCAGGCGCTGCAGCGGATGCTGGGGTCGGGAGACGACGCATGAACATTTCGGACGAACTGCTGGCAGCCTACATCGATGGCGAGCTCGACGGCGCCGAGCTGGCCCGGGTAGAGCAGGCCGTGGTCCAGGATTCGCAGCTGGCTCAGCGCGTCGCGCAGCAACGCGCGCTGCGGGCGCGCCTGCGTGGCGCCTTCGACGGTGTTCTGCAGCAGACCGTGCCACAGCGGCTGGCGCGGGCATCGCGTCTGGGCAGCCCATCGGGTCCGGCCGTAGTGATCGATCTGGCGCGAGTGCGGGCCGAACGTGCGCGGCGCAACAAGGGTCAACGCGGCGTTAAGGTGCGCCGCTATGCGGTCGCCGCAACGCTGGTCATCGGACTGCTGATTGGCGCACTGGCGCAGCGAATGTCTACGCCCTCGTCACTGACCGAGTTTCGCGACGGCTCCCTGCAGGCACGCGGTCCGCTGGCACAGGCGCTGAACGAGCAGCTCGCCTCCAGCCCGCCCGGCAGCGCTCTGGTGCGCGTGGGCCTGACATTCAAGGAACATAGCGGCAACTTCTGCCGCACCTTCGTGCTCGGATCGAGTCGTCCGTTGGCCGGACTGGCGTGTCGCGAGCAGGAGCACTGGCAGGTTCTGAACCTGGTCAGCACCGACGGCAGCAACGTGGTCGTCAACGGCCAGAATCTGCGCCCCGCTTTCTCCAGCTTGCCGGCTGCGTTGCTACAGGCGGTCAACGAGCGCATCAGCGGCGATCCTCTCAGCGCGTCGGCTGAAGCCAAGGCGCGCAGCAGCGGCTGGCATTGACAATCCGGCACCGGCCTTCAGGCCTGAACCTCACGCGCACTCTCGTACCGTCGCGCCAGCAGCCAGGCCACCGGAAACCATAGCGCCGAGGTAATTGCGCCGAAGATCGCCAAGCCGACCACGCCGTGCGGCTGCACCAGCGAGCTCACCCAGGCATTGCTGAAGTCACCAAACCGATAGATCACCGTATCGATCACGTTCTTGGCCTTATAGCGACTCTGCTGGTCCACCACTGTGAACAGCATTTCGCGGGTCGGCTTGGCGAGCGCGTACTCGGCCACGCGGCGTACTACCTGGATGCCGCCCAGGATCAGCAGCACCGGCGAGAACGCGATCGCCAGAAACGCGACCACCATGATGATCGGATTGAGCAGCAGCCCGAAACGCACGCCATATCGGGCAATCAGGTGGCCCGATCCGAACAGCTGAATGATGACCGCGATACTGTTGACGTACAGATCGATCCGCCCGTACATCTGGGTGCGGGCCGCAGGATCGGAGTAAGCATGGCTGATCAGGTCACCGAGCTGAAAATACACAATGGTGGATATCCAGGTCATCAGCAGCAGAAACAGCGCCAGCAGCAGCAGGTAGCGCGAGCGCAGCAGTAGCGCAAAGCCGCTGAACGGGTTGCCCGGCAGCCGGCGCTCCAGCTGTGTGCGCTGCACCTCCGCGCCTGAGGCCAGCAGACGCTCCTTTTCGCGGGTCAGGAAAACCACCAGCACCGCGGTGATGACAAAGCCCGCGGCCGAGATCAGCATCAGGTTGCCATTGCCGAGCTTTTTGGCAAACGCGGCGACGATATCCGGTCCGACGATGCCGCCGATGGTGCCGCCCGCGGCGATGAAGCCGAACAGTCGCTTGGCCTGGGTGCGCGAGAACAGGTCGGCCATGAATGTCCAAAACACCGAGATGATCAGCAGATTGAAGGTGCTGACCCAAACGAAGAATGCCCCGGCGATCCAGCGATCGTCGGTGCCGAAGCTGGCAAACAGCACATAGAAGCCGACAATCGACAGCGCCACGAACCCATACACCCACGGCAGAAAGGTCGTGAGCCGGATGCGTGCGGCCAGCGCGGCGTATAGCGGCGCGAATACCAGGCTGGCCAGCAGGGTCGCAGAGAACAGTTGCTGGTAGTGGTGCGTGCCAAATACCGTACCCATGGCGTCGCGCACCGGCTTGACGATCGAGTAACTGCCGAATAGAAAGAAAAAGTACAGCATGCTCAGAATCACCGCCGTGACCTCGTACGGCTCGATCGCTGCGATCGCGGCCAGAAGCCGGTGCATTGCTGATTTCATTGCTGCTCCTGACGAATGCGTTGGTACTGCCGCCCGGCCGAACGCGCCAGCGCGGCCCACAGGCCGCTCGCCGCCAGCCCCAGCATCACCGCGCCCCCCATGCCAAAACCGACGGCCCGCAAGCCAGCCTGCATCCAGGCCGAGCTGACGTCGCCCAGGCGATAGACCACGGTATCGATGACATTCTTGGCCTTGTAGCGACTATTCTGCTCCACCACGGTAAAACAAATCTCGCGACTGGGGCGGGCGATCGCGTACTGCGCCACGCGTCGTACCACCTGTAGCGATTGGATGAACAGTACGGTGGGCGCAAACGCAATCAGCGCGAACGCCGCCAGCATGATCACCGGATTGAGCACCAGGCCGGCGGTAACGCCGAAGCGGCGTACCACGCGCCCGAGTCCGAATATCAGAATCACCGCACTGGCGACGTTTACCACCAGGTCGATATCGGCAATCGCCTGCGTGCGCCGCTCGACCGCCTGGAAGGCGTGCGCAATCAGATCAGTCTGCAGAAAGTACGCCACCGTGTTGACCCAGCTCATCAGCAGGATGAAGGCCGCCTGTGCCAGCACGTAGCGCGAACTGAAAAGACGGCTGAAGCCCTCGAATGGATTGCCCGACAGCCCATGCTCGAGCGAGCTCGGCTGCACTTCCTGGTGGGACTCGCGCAGTCGCCGCTTCTCGCCAATCAGGCGGTACACCAGTGCAATGACGATCGCGAATCCGCCGGCCGCCACCAGCAGCAGGCCCGAAAGCCCCAGTCGTCCGACCAGCATCCGCGTTAGCAGCGGACCGACAATTGCTCCGATGCTGCCGCCGGCCGCGATCAACGCGAACAGCCGTGTGGCCTGGGCCGCGGTGAAAAGGTCAACCATCAGGCTCCAGAACACCGAGATCATGAAAAGATTGGCGACGCTGAACCAAACGTAATAGGCAGCCGCCACCCAGCGGCTGGCCGGCGCGAACTGGAACAGCGCCTGAAACAGCAGCACATTCGCAAGCCAGAACCAGAACACGCCGGGCAGCAGGCGCGACAGGCGCAAGTGTGATGCCAGCCACGCGTACACCGGCGAGGCCAGCAGCGATCCCAAAAACGTCGCGGTGAACAGTGTCTGCAGCTGATCCACGCCGACCACGGTGGCAACCGTGTCGCGTATCGGCCGCAGCACGTAGTAGCCGCCCAGCAGCGCGAAGTTGCAGGCGAACGCCAATGCAACCGCAGTGCGCTCGTGCGGCGCGATCGGCACCGTCCACTGCAGTAGCCGTGCCGACCAGTGTGCCTGCTGCGGTGCCGGCCGCGCGCTCACGCTTGCTTAGCGCACGCGCCAGAGCATCATCGCCGTGACCAGCGCCAGCAGACCGGTCGGCACCCAGGCCAGCAGCACCGGATTGAGGCTGAATACCTGGGTGCCGCTCTCGACCAGGCGCTGCAGGAACACGTACACGATGCCCAGTGCGACCCCGAACGTGGTCCGAGCGCTGACCGAGACCCGGCGCAGCGACCCCAGGCCAAACGGCAGCGCGAACAGCATAGCCACCATAATGCCCACCGTGCGAGCGGTGCGCGACCAGAAGGCAATCTCATAGGTGTCGGTGCCGAGATTATTGGCGCGCAGGTAGCGAATCGCAGCGTGCAGGGTGCGCAGCGACAGCTCGGAGGAGTCGCTATTGACCAGGCGCAGAAAATCCGCGCCGGCGGCGGTGCGCAGCGGGCGCTGCGCGATCCGATCGCTGGTGACCGTATCGTCGACGAAGCGCGACTCAACATAGTCGTGCAATTCCCACAACTGCTTACCGGCGGCGCGCGCCCGATCGGCCCGCGCGACCGCCGTCAGGCGGTTGTCGTCGGTGAGATCGAAGATCAGCATGCCGCCGAATTCGGCGGCGCTGGAGCGATCCTGCACATTGAGAATGACATTGCCGTCGCGGATCCAGGCGCCGGCCCCGGCGAAGCTCATGTTCGAGTATTTGGCTAGCGCCTTCTGTTCGTCGGCCAGCTGGCCGAGCGGTTGCGCTAGAAACTCGCCAATCAGCAGCGCGGCGGCCACCAGCAGCGCGGCGCTGAGCAGGACGCCGACGCTCAGGCGCAGCTTCGACACCCCCGCGGCACGCATCACGGTCAGCTCCTGGCTGCGCGCCAGCAAACCGATCCCGAGCAGCGCTCCGATCAGCGCGCCGGCGGGAAACGACTCGAGCGCAAACTGCGGCAGCGTCAGGACCGCGTACTGCAACGCATCCAGCATGCCGTAGTGCCCGATACCGACATTGCCCTGCTCGCCGATGAATACGAACAGCATGCCGAGCAGCAGCAGTGCCAGCATGACCGTCCCGACCGCGGCCAGCAGCGTCCTGGCGATATAGCGGTCGAGCAGCGTCACGCGCGGCTGCCGCGAGCGCGATGCGCACGCAGCACTCCAGGCCCGTACAGCGCAACCAGGCTGATTGCCAGGAACAGCGCGTGCACCCACCATAGCCCCAGCACTGGGGGTGTTACCCCATGTTCCAGCCAGGTGCGCGCCGCCAGCGCCAGGTTCGCGTACAGCGCGAACACCAGCACGGCCACCCAGACGTGCGCATAGCGACCCTGGCGCGGGCGCAGGCGCCCGATCGGAACCGCCAGCACCGTCAGAACCAGCGTCATGACAGGCAGACCGAGCCGCCAGTGCAGCTCTGCCAGGTGCCGGGTATCGTGACTTGCCAGCAGCGCGCGGCTACTGAGCTCTCCGGGACGCGGCACCGGGGCGGCCGCTTCCGGGGTCTGCACCGGAATTAGCTGCTGTTCGAACCGCATAATGCGAAAGTGGTTGCTGCCCGGCGTGCCTTCGATGCGCTCGCCGTCGTACAGCGTGATGGTCTCGGGTGTGCCCTCGGTCGATCCGGTGTAGCGTGCCCGGCGCGCCACGGTGGCCTCGACCACCGCCCCCTCACCGCGTTTGACGAACACATCGGTAAGATCGCCGTTGTGCTGGATGGCGCGCGCGTACACCACGATGCGACCGCCATTGAAGCTGCGAAACTTGCCGGCCTCGACCGGAGCGGTGATACCGGCGCGCAGCGCGGCCGCGCGCAGCGCCGTCTCGGCCGCCGCGGCCCGTGGCGCCAGATCGAAATTGACCCAGAAGATCAACGCCGTTACCGGCAGCGCCAGCACCCACACCGCGGCCGCCACCCGCGCTACCCCCACACCGCAGGCCTGCGCGGCTGCCATTTCGCTGTCGTGATAGAGCCGGCCGAACGCCAGCACGATGCCCACCATGAGTCCGAACGGCAGCAGGATCGCGACATTTTGCGCCGCACTGAGGCCGATCAGCTCGAGCACGAAGCCCTTCTGATACTGCAGCTGAGCAGCGCGCGCCAGCACGGCGCCCACCTGGTTTACCAGCAGCAAAGCGAGCGCGATCAGAGTCACGCCGGCGAAGTTGACGGTCATCTCCCAGAGCATGTAGCGCTGCAGAATTCGCAACGGACCCTCTTCCTCGAGCGGCTTGGGCTACACTTGCAACCGACTCCCGCCACCGCGTCAGCCGCCGATTACGCCGCAGCGGGCGCTAAGGTATACGAATATTTCGCGAGCAAACAAGGAATAACGCGATGCGATGCGATGCTTTCAGCCGCCGGGCGGTCAGTCAGCGAAGCAATTGCCTGGTGATCGGAACATTCGAGCGCAATGAGCTCGGGACCGAGGCCACCGCCGTCGACCGCGCGCTGCGCGGGCGCCTGCGGCGGCTGCTCGCGAGTGGCGACTTTTCGGGCCGCGCCGGCGAGACCTTGCTGCTGCCTGACGTGCCCGGAGTGGCCGCTGGCCGCTTGCTGTTGGTGGGACTGGGCACCAAGGCCCAGTACAACCGGCGCAATTGGCGGCGAGCCTTGCAGAGCGCATTCGCCGCGCTGACGCGCACCCGAGTCGCCTCGGCCGCCATTGCGCTCGAGCGTCCGGGCGCCCGTGAGATCGACGATTATTACCTTGGTCGCGGCACTGCGGAACTCGCCGGTGCCAGTCTGTACCGGATCAACGATCTGAAGACCGCGCGTCGGCCACGCCCACCGGCACTCTCACGCATCCTGCTTGGTCCGGTGAACCCGGAGGCGGTCGCCACGGTTCGACGCGGAATGGCGGCTGGTGCGGCCGTCGCCGAGAGTTCCCGCCTGCTGCGTGACCTGGGTAACCTGCCGGCGAATGTGTGTACGCCGCGCTACCTGGCCGCGCAGGCGCGGTCGCTGGAGCGCAGTTACCGGCGGCGCTTGCGGGTGCGCATCTTTGATGAAGCCCGAATCCGTCGCCTTAAGATGGGCTGCTTCCTTGCCGTGACCCAAGGTAGCGCGCAGCCGCCGCGCTTCATCGTGCTCGAATACCGTGGCGCGCGCCGCAGCCGCGCTCCGCTGGTACTGGTGGGCAAGGGCGTCACTTTCGATACTGGCGGCATCTCGCTCAAGGATCCGCCGTCGATGGACGAGATGAAGTTCGACATGTGCGGCGCGGCCACGGTGCTGGCGGCGATCGACTACGCCGCGCGCAGCGAGCTGCGGCTGAACATGGTCGGCCTAATCCCGACCTGCGAGAACATGCCGTCGGGCCGGGCGGTCAAGCCGGGCGATATCGTCACCAGCGCCTCGGGCCAGAGTGTCGAGATTCTCAATACCGACGCCGAGGGACGCCTGATTCTGTCCGACGCTCTCAACTATGCGCGTCGTTACAACCCCGAAGCAGTGGTCGATTTCGCCACGCTGACTGGCGCCTGCATCATCGCGCTCGGCAATCATCACAGCGGCGTCATGGCCAACGATGATGTGCTGGCGGGCGAGTTGATCGAAGCCGGCGTGCGCACCGACGATCGCGCCTGGCAGCTGCCGCTGACAGAGGACTATGCCGAGCAGCTGCGCAGTAACTTCGCCGACTTTGCCAATATCGGGGGTCGCGAAGGCGGAGCCATCACGGCCGCGGCGTTTCTGGGCAAATTCACCCAGGGTATGCGCTGGGCGCACATGGACATCGCCGGCAGCGCCTGGGCCGGCGGCGCGGCCAAGGGAGCCTCGGGACGACCGCTGTCGCTGGTGGCGGATTTTCTGGAGCGCCGGGTCAGCGCCGCGCCGGCCTAGGTGACCGCCCAGGTCGACTTCTACGTGCTGGCGGGCAGCGAGTCGCGTGCCCGTCTCAAATTCGCTTGCCGCCTGGCTGAGAAGGCTTGTCTGGCCGAGCAGCGCGTGTTCGTGTGGTGCGATGAGGGCTCCGAACTGCAGAGTTTCGACGAGCTGCTGTGGACATTTGCCGATCGCAGCTTCGTCCCGCACGAGATGTTCGTCGACGCCGGCCAGTGGCGCGAGACGCCGGTGTTGCTGGGCTGCCAGACGCAGCCGCAGGAAAACTTCGACATGCTGCTGAACCTCGGGACGGAGGTACCGGCATCGGCCAGTCACGCGCAGCGTATCGTCGAGATCGTGGACGCGCTCGAGGCGCGCCGAGTTGCCGGACGCAACCGCTTCCGACACTACCGCAACTTGGGGCTCGCGCCCGAAACGCACAATATCGTCGCCGAAGAATCGCCGTGAGCTGAGCCTTCAGGCCCTATAATCGGCCGGGTTCTGGCCAATTCGCTTCCGGATGGAAAAAGTCTACTCGCCCGCGGATATCGAACGGCGTCTGTATCAGCGTTGGGAATCGGCCGGCTACTTCGCCCCGCGATCGGGCGCACGCAGCTACTGCATCGTCATTCCGCCGCCCAACGTGACCGGAACACTGCACATGGGGCACGCGTTCCAGGACACGATCATGGACGCCCTGATTCGCCAGCATCGCATGCGCGGTGATGCGACCTTGTGGCAGACCGGCACCGATCACGCCGGCATCGCGACCCAGATGGTGGTCGAGCGGCAACTCGAGGCCGAGGGCAAGCGTCGCACCGATCTGTCGCGCGCCGAGTTCGTCGAGCGGGTGTGGGATTGGAAGCGCCAATCCGGCGGTACGATTTCCTTGCAGTTGCGCCGACTCGGCGCTTCGGTCGACTGGTTGCGCGAGCGCTTCACCATGGATGCGGATCTGTCTGGCGCTGTGGTGGAGGCATTCGTGCGCCTGTACGAGCAAGGCCTGATCTATCGCGGCCAGCGACTGGTCAACTGGGATCCGCAGCTGCTTACCGCGCTGTCGGACCTGGAGGTGCTGTCCGAGGAAGAGGACGGAAATCTGTGGCACATCCGCTATGAACTGGCGGATGGCAGCGGTCATGTGATCGTGGCCACTACCCGGCCCGAGACCATGCTGGGCGACGCCGCGGTCGCCGTGCACCCCGACGACGAGCGCTATCGCCATTTGATAGGGAACAGCGTACGGCTGCCACTGAGCGGGCGCGAGATTCCGATCATCGCCGACCCGTACGTCGATCCGGCCTTCGGCACCGGCTGCCTGAAGATCACTCCGGCGCACGACTTCAATGATTACCTCATCGGTACGCGTCACGGACTGCCGTTGCTCAACGTGTTCACGCCCGATGCCCACCTGAACGACAACGCACCGCCGCAGTTGCGCGGGCTGGAGCGTTTCGAGGCCCGCCGCCGTATCGTCGAGCAGTTGCAGGCGGCCGGATTGCTGGAGCGTATCGAACCGCACCGGCTGATGATCCCGCGGGGCGATCGCAGCGGTGCGGTGATCGAGCCCTACCTCACCGATCAATGGTACGTTCGCATCGCGCCGCTGGCGGAGCCGGCGATCGCGGCGGTTCAATCCGGGCGCGTGCGCCTGGTGCCCGAGAATTGGGACAAGACCTACTACCAGTGGATGCGCAACATCCAGGACTGGTGCATCAGCCGGCAGCTGTGGTGGGGTCATCGCATTCCGGCGTGGTACGACGAGCAGGACCGCATCTACGTTGCGCGTACCGAGCACGAGGCCCAGGCGCAGGCGCGCGCGGCCCATGGGCGTGAGATATCGCTGCGCCAGGACACCGACGTGCTCGACACCTGGTTCTCATCGGCACTGTGGCCTTTTTCCACGCTCGGCTGGCCGCAAGCTACGCCAGAGCTCACGCGCTTCTACCCCACCGACGTGCTAGTCACGGGTTTCGACATCATCTTCTTTTGGGTGGCCCGCATGATGATGTTCGGGCTGAAGTTCATGGGCGATGTGCCGTTTCGCGCCGTGTATCTGCACGGGCTGGTGCGCGATGCCGACGGACAAAAAATGTCCAAATCCAAGGGCAATGTGATCGACCCCCTGGACATCATCGACGGTATCGGGCTCGAGGCGCTGGTGGCCAAGCGCACCTCCGGACTCATGCAGAGGCATCTGGCCGCGGGCATCGAAAAGACCACGCGCAAGCAATATCCGAACGGCATCGAGGCCCATGGCACGGACGCGTTGCGCTTCACCTTTGCCGCGCTCGCCACCCAGGGCCGTGACATTCGCTTCGATCTGGGGCGCGTCGCGGGCTACCGCAATTTCTGCAACAAGCTGTGGAACGCCGCGCGCTTCGTGCTGCTGGCGGTGGAAGCGTCAAGTCGCCCGGCACGCCCGGCGACCGCCGGCGCGGCCGGCAGTCACAGTCCGGCGGACCGCTGGATCCGCTCGCGCCTGGGCGTCACCATCCGCAAGGTCGACAGCGCATTCCAGCAATATCGTTTCGACTTCGCCGCCAGTGCGCTCTACGAGTTCACCTGGTACGAGTTCTGCGACTGGTACCTGGAGATCGTCAAGCCGGTACTGCAGCGAGGCCATGACCTAAGCGCCCAGGCGAGCGCGCAGTACACGCTGCTGCAGGTGCTGGAGGCGCTGCTGCGCGCGCTGCACCCACTGATGCCGTTTATCACTGAGGAAATCTGGCAGCGCATCGCGCCACAGGCCGGCGTGAGCGGCGACAGCATCATGCTGGCGCCCTGGCCTGATGCGGCGCAGTTCGAGCACGACCCGGCGGCCGAGGCAGAGCTGCACTGGGTGATGCAGGTGGTGCTGGCCATCCGCCAGATCCGTGGCGAGATGGACATCAGTCCGGCGCGCGCCCTGCCGCTGCTGTTGCAGCAGGCCAGTCCCGAGGAGCTGCATCTGGCACAGCGCCACCAGGCACTGCTGGCGCAACTGGCCGGGATCGAGAGCGTGCGAGCCCTGGGCGTGGGCGAGCGAGTGCCGCCGGCCGCAGCAGCACTCGTAGGCGAGCTGAGTCTGCTGGTGCCGATGGCGGGGCTGATCGAGCCGGCGGGCGAACTGCAGCGCCTGGAGCGCCGCCGGCTGAAAATCGAGCAGGAGGTGAGTAAATCGCGCAATAAGCTGGCCAATGCCAACTTCGTCGCCAACGCGCCGGCCGAGGTGGTGGCGCAGGAGCGCGCGCGCCTGTCCGAGCACGAGCGCGCTGCGGCCGGCGTTGGTCGACAAATCGAGCAGGTGCATGCACTGGCCAGGGAGCGCGCGTGAACAACCTCAACGATGCCATCACCGCCATCGAGCGCGTTATCTTCGGCAAGAGCCGTCAGATAAGGCTATGCCTGGCGTGCCTGCTGGCGCGCGGTCATCTGCTGATCGAGGATGTCCCGGGCGTCGGCAAGACCACGCTGGCGCACTGTCTGGCGCGCGTGCTGGGACTGGAATGGACGCGCGTTCAGTTCACCAGCGACATGTTGCCCGCCGATATCGTCGGTGTGTCGATCTTCGATCGCGATACCTACAAGTTCCAGTTCCGGCGCGGACCGGTGTTTACCCAGCTGCTGCTGGCGGATGAGGTCAACCGTGCCAGCCCCAAGGCCCAGAGCGCACTGCTGGAAGCGATGGAGGAGCGCCAGGTTAGCGTCGATGGCGTGACCCACCCTCTGCCCGAGCCGTTCTTCGTGGTCGCCACGCAAAATCCGCACGAGCAGATCGGCACGTATGGCCTGCCGGAATCGCAGCTCGACCGCTTCCTGATGCGCGTCAGCCTCGGCTATCCCGATCGGGCATCCGAGCGGCGCGTGCTGCTGCAGGGTGAGCGCCACGAGCTGCTGCAGGACACGCCCGCGGTGCTGAGCGCACCGGCGGTGCTAAGTCTGCAGCGTCAGGTACGAGGAGTGCACGTTGCCGACGTGCTGCTCGACTACGTACAGGCGCTGGTCACCCACACCCGCTTGCATCTGGCCCTCGGGCTGTCGCCGCGCGCCGCCCAGGGTCTGCTGCGCGCTTCGCAGGCGTGGGCGTTGCTGCACGGCGAGGCTGCGGTGCTGCCCGAACACGTCCAGATCGTGTTGCCCGCGGTCGCGGCGCATCGCCTGGAGCCGCAGCAGGATGAGGACCCGAGCGACCGCGACGGCCTCGCCGATGCGCTCATCAAGGCCGTCCCGGTCCCTGTCTGACCGGCGCGCGCGCGTGGCGCGCGCGCTGTCAGGGTGGGCGCGCAAGCGCCAGGGTGAAGACGCGCTGCCGCTGACGCTGCAGGCGCGCCGTATCTACATTCTGCCGACCGGCGCTGGGCTGGTGGCTGCAACGCTGCTGTTTCTGATGCTGCTGGCCGGCATGAACTACAGCAATAGCCTGGCACTGCTCTTGTGCTTCGTGCTGTGCGGCGTCGCACTGGTGTCGATGCACGAGTGCCACAGCGCACTCTCGCGCCTGCGGCTGCTGCATGCCGAGGCGGACGATACCTACGCCGAGCGTCTGGGACTACTGCGGCTATCGTTCGAGAACTTGCAAACGCGGGCTCGCATCGGCTTGTCGCTGCGCTCGCCTGGCTGTGAGGCGACCCGGTTCCAGGTCGCGGCCGGCGGCACGCAGCTGGTGCGTGCGCCCTACCAGGCCGGCAACCGCGGACGCCTGCGCATCGATCAGTTGGAGCTGGCGTGCGACGCCCCGCTGGGCCTGTTCCGAGCCTGGACCTGGCTGCATCTGCCGCTCGAGACCGTGGTGTACCCGCAACCCCGTGGACGTCGTGGACTACCGGCGCGGCGCGGCGACCCGCACAGCGGCCTACGCTACGCTCGAGTCGCAGGTGAGGAGGAGTGGGCCTGGCTGCGCCCGCTGCGCGACAGCGACCCGCCGCGACGCGTTGCCTGGAAGGCATATGCGCGCGGCGCGCCGTTGCTGGTGGCGCATTACGATGCCCCGGCCGGATTGCATCGCTGGCTGGACATGGAGTCGTTGCGGACGCTGCCGCTCGAATCGCGTCTGTCGCAACTGGCTCAGTGGGTACTGGATTGCGAGCGCCTCGGCGAAACCTACGGGCTGCGCTTGCCACGAAGCACTCTGCCCGTGGGTCACGGCATCGCCCAGCAGCGCGCTTGCCTGCAGGCTTTGGCGCTGTTCGAGGCATGAGCACTCCGGCCGCGAGCATCGCTGATGCGGAGGAGCTGCCGCCGCACGCTGTGTGGCTGCTGCTGGCGGGCTTCCTGGCCGCCGTGCTGCTCAACGCCGATCACATGGCGCTGTGGTGCCTGCCGCTGGCGATCGGCGCGGTGGCCTGGCGAGTCCGCGCCCTGCGGGCCGCGCCGCGATGGCCGGCGCGCTATCTGCGGGCCGGTGGCGCGCTGCTGCTCACCGTCGCCGTGTTGATCGGATTTCACACCTTGAACGGCATCCAGGCCGGCTCGAGCCTGCTGGCATCGATGGCGGCGCTGAAGCTCACCGAAACCACCCGCCGTCGCGACTGGCTGATCGTCTCGGCCGCGGCACTGTTCATGCTGCTGTCCGCGTGCCTGGGCGCCCAATCCCTGTGGCGCGTGCCGCTGTACGCGGCGGAGTTGTGGTTGCTGTGCGCTGGACTGTATGCGCTGGGCGCCGGACGCGAGGCGGCATCCACGGCGCTGCTGTTTGGCCATGCCGGGCGGACACTGCTGGCGGCCAGCCCCTTGGCGCTGCTGCTGTTTCTGTTCGTGCCGCGGCTGCCTGGATCGTTCTGGGTGCTGCCGCAGGAGCACACCGCCTCGACTGGCCTCGGCGATGAAATGAATCCGGGCAGCATCTCCGAGCTCACGCAATCGAACGAACCGGCCCTGCGGGTGCGCTTCGACGGACCGCTGCCGCCGCCGGCGCAGCGCTACTGGCGCGGCCCGGTACTGCATGACTTCGACGGCTATGCCTGGCGGCGCCGGCATGGGGCGCTCAGTGCAGCCGAGCCGCTGCAGTTTCAGGGCCAGAGCTATAGCTACGAGGTTAGCCTCGAGCCCAATGAGAATCGGGTGCTGATCGCCCTGGAGCTGCCGCAAGGATTGCCGCAAGAGGTACCGAACTCCTACCTGACCTTCGACTACCAGCTCATCGCGCCGACAGCGATCGATCGCGCGATCAGCTACCGCCTGCAGTCGTCTCCACACCCACGCCAGCTGCAGCCGCTGGCCGAGGATGCGCGCCGGCTCGATCTGCAGCTGCCAGCGAACCGCAATCCGCGCAGCATCGCCCTGGCGCACGCACTGCGTTCGCAGGCCGGCAGTGATGCTGGGTTCGTTCGGGCCGTGCTCGACCACCTGCGCCACGGCGGCTTCACTTACACGCTCGAGCCGCCGCTGCTTACGCGCGATTCGATCGACGATCTGCTGTTTAACACGCGCCAGGGATTTTGCGGCCACTATGCCTCGGCATTCGTCATGCTGATGCGCGCCGGTGGCGTGCCGGCGCGGGTCGTCACCGGGTACCTGGGCGGGACCTGGAACCGATTCGGCGGCTATCTTTATATTACCCAGTCGGACGCGCATGCCTGGGCCGAGGTCTGGCTGGACGGTCAGGGCTGGGCCAGGGTCGATCCGACCGCGGTGGTCGCCCCCGGGCGCCTGACCGAAGAACTCGATGAGCTGCTCCCGGGCGTGGCCGGCACCGGCCAGCGATTACTGGAGCTGCCGGTGATCGTCGATCTGGTGCAGCTGTGGCAGGGTTTGAATGCCCGGTGGCAGGACGACTTCATCGGTTTCAACCTGTCCAAGCAGCTCCGATTACTCGACCGACTGGGTATCCGCCAACATCAAATGCGCACCTTTGCGCTGCTGCTGGCCGCCAGTGCGGCACTGTGGCTGGCGCTGATCTCCTGGGGAGTGCGCCCGCGCGGCCGCGCCCGCGCGGCTGATTCCTTAAGCCGCAGCTGGCGTACGCTCGAGCGCAAGCTGCGCCGCGTCGCTCCGGCGCGCGCCCCCTACGAAGCTGCGCTGAACTATGCCGAGCGCGTCGGGCGTGCCCGTCCGGATCTGGCGAGTACGGTTCAGGGGCTGGCGCGGCGCTACGCGCAACTGCGCTACGGGCCAGCGCGCTCCGCGGCCGACTGCCAGCGCTTCCGACGCGCGGTGCGGTCGCTGCGCGCGCCGCCGCGCGCCTAGCGCGGATCGCGCACGCGTGCCAGCAGCAGCGCCCCGCCGATGAAGAACAGTTCCAGCACCAGTATCGAGAGGCGCTGGTTGCCGGTGGCGATCGCCACCACGCCCATGGCCAGCGGACCGAGCACCGCAGCGAATTTGGCCAGCATATTATAGAAGCCGAAATACTCGCCGGAACGATCGCGCGGAATCAGGCGTGCGAAGTACGAGCGCGACAGGGCTTGCACTCCGCCCTGCACGGTGCCAACCGCCGCCGCCAAGCCGTAGAACTCGCGCTCGCTGCGCATGAAGTAGGCGAAGTAGGTCAACGCCATGAACACTGCCAGCCCCAGATAGATCGCCGGTCGGGTGCCGATCCGATCGCCCAGCCGCCCGAACAGCAGCGCGCACGGGAACGAAATGAACTGCACGATCAGCAGCGCCTGGATCAGCGCGCCGGAGGAGAATCCGAGCTTGATTCCGAAGTCCACCGCCATCTGCTGCAGCGTTCCGATGGCATCGATGTACAGCCAGTACGCCAGCAGGAAATTCAGCACCGGGCGGTTGCGCAGCACGCTGCGCACCGTGACCCACAGTTCGCGCCAGCCGGTGCGCTCGGCGGTGGCCGGCGCTTCGGCCACGTAGCGAAACAGCGGCAGCGAGAACAGCACCCACCACACCGCCACATCCACGAACGCAATGCGAATCGCGCTGCCGGCATCGGCGATATGAAACCAGTGCGGCTTTTGCACCATCAGCACGTTGACCGCGAACAGCAGTCCGCCGCCCAGATAACCCAGCGCGAAACCCAGTGCAGACACCCGGTTGGTTTCGGCCGGCTCGGCCACCTGCACGATCAAGGCGTCCTGGAACGAGGAACCAGCGAAGCAGCCGATCGACCCGAGGCCGAACACGGTCAAGGCCCAACCCCAATGGCCGGAGCCAATCAGCGCCAGGCCCGCAGTAGCCAGCGCGCCGACCGCGGTCCAGAGGCCAAACCAGCGCTTTTTCTCGCCACGCCGGTCAGCCAGCGCACCCAGCCATGGCGCCAGCAGCATCACGACGAAGCTGGCGCTCGAATTGGTGAGTCCCAGATAGAACGTCGAGGTAGTACCGGGCAGTGCAGCGGCCCAGTACTGGTCGAAAAAGATCGGGAACAATCCGACCAGCACGGTCGTCATGAAGGCATGATTGGCCCAGGCCGTCAGCGCCCAGGCCCATTGGGCAACCCGTTTGGACGTCACGCTGTCCTCCCTGTCGGCGGCGCGATCTTACGCCGCTAGTTCTCCAGCTGCTCGCGCGTGCTGCGAAAGGCGATGTCGGGCCAGCGCTCCTGCGTGAGCTGCAGGTTGACGCGTGAGGGCGCCAGGTACACCAGCGCACCGCCGTGATCGAGCGCCAGATGCTCGTGCGCCTTGATCCTGAACTCCTCGAACTTCGCCGGCTCAGCGGCGCTGACCCAACGCGCCGTATGTACCGCGACATTGTCGAACACGCACTGCACGCCGTACTCATCCTGCAGACGAAATGCCACCACTTCGAACTGCAGCTGGCCGACCGCGCCCAGAATCAGCTCGCTGTTGCGCAGCGGCCGGAACAGTTGCGTCGCGCCTTCCTCGCACAGTTGATCGAGGCCCTTGGACAGCGCCTTCATGCGGAGCGGATCCTTGAGCACCGCGCGCCGGAAGATCTCCGGGGCGAAGTTCGGAATACCGGTGAAGTGCAACGCCTCGCCTTCGCTGAAGCTGTCGCCGATGTTGATGGTGCCGTGATTGTGGAGACCAACGATATCGCCGGCGTAGGCCTCATCCGCCTGCACCCGGTCGGCGGCCATGAATGTCAGCGCATCGGCGACCCGCAGCTCCTTGTTCAGCCGCACCTGACGAATGCGCATGCCACGCTGATAGCGCCCGGAGCACAGTCGCAGGAATGCGATCCGATCGCGATGGCCGGGATCCATGTTGGCCTGGATCTTGAATACGAAGCCACTCAGTCGCGGCTCCTGCGCCTGCACGCTACGCTCGCGTGAGCTCCGCGGCAGCGGTGCCGGTGCATGCGTGACGAATGAGCGCAGCAGTTCTTCGACGCCGAAGTTGCTGATCGCGGAACCAAACAGCACCGGTGTCTGGCGCGCGGCGCGGTAGCTGTGTGGATCGAATGCGGCGGTGGCGCCGCGCACCAGCTCGAGCTCGGCCATCACCTGCGGCGCCTGATCGCCGAGTAAAGCGCGCGCGGCCTGCGAATCCAGTCGCTCGATTACTCGGTTGTCCCCCACGCGTCCGCGTTCGCCTGGCTGGTAGATATAGATGCGATCCTCGAGCAGGTGATAGATGCCCTTAAGATCGCGTCCCATGCCGATCGGCCAGGTGACCGGCGCGGGCTGAATGCGCAGCACCCGCTCGATCTCGTCCAGCAATTCGATCGGCGCGCGGCCGTCACGATCCAGCTTGTTGATGAAGGTCATGATCGGCGTGTCGCGCAGCCGACATACCTCCATCAGCTTGATGGTGCGCTCCTCCACGCCCTTGGCGCAGTCGATCACCATCAGTGCGGAATCGACCGCGGTCAGGGTGCGGTAGGTGTCTTCCGAGAAGTCCTCGTGTCCCGGCGTGTCCAGCAGATTGACGACGTGCTCCCGA
>DASXYW010000065.1:0-71646 GCA_036502265.1 Steroidobacteraceae bacterium
CACGGTGTACGTCGAGCACTACGGCGGTACACCGAACTACCTGTCGACGGTTCAGGGCTATGACGTGCCGGGTTCGGGGATTCTGCCACCGCTGACGCTGTGCAACCTGAGTGCGCGTTATCAGTTCACCCCGCAGATCGAGGCCTCATTCGCGGTCGACAACGTATTTGACACCGGGCCGCCGGTCGATCACAGCTATCCGGGCACCGCCGGCGACTATTCATTGCCAGCCTACGACGTTCTGGATTACAACATTTACGGCCGCACCTTCTTCATCGAGGCCAACTATCACTTCGGCAAGTAGTTCGCCGGTCCCAGGATAAAAAAAGCCCGCGTCCTGCCGGCTTTTTTTCCACTGTCATTTCCTACAGGTGACAATCCAAGTGAGCGGTAGCATCGTCGCTCGGTGCAGCCGACGCTCCGCTATCCTCATCTAAAAGCCCGACTGCTCTCTCCCCCGCGACGATTCGACTCGAAGCGCTCAGTGCGCGACCGTGGCGTGTGCTGCGCCGCGATCACTTGAAACATGGAGTGTTCAATGAGCCTGACGGTCAAGGTGTACGACAATGGCGATCACACCTGCCTGGTGTGGATGCCGCTGGACGGCAAACCGCTGCGCGGGTGTCTGGGCTTTGCCATTCGTCGGCTGCTCAATGGCAAGCAGGAGTACCTGCACGGCTTTGTCGGCTTCTCCGATCAGGACAAGCTCGATCCGAAAAATCCATGGAAATTTCCGATCCAGCGCTTCCTATGGTGGGACTACGGCGTCAAACCCGGCGATCGCGTGCAGTACGCCATCGTGCCGGTGACCGGCCGCAGCGCCAGGCAATTGACGCTGGATGAGGGGAGCGCGTCGCCCCTGACACCCGAGCTCACCGTCACCGGACAGGCGGGTGCGCACGTCTCGGCGTACTTCAACAAGGGCATCATCGCCACGCAGTGGGTGGCGCGCGCCCTCAAGGCTTCCAAGGGCAGCAAGATCAAGACCCTGGTAGCTACCCCCGGCAATCCGCTGCGTGCGCAACTGGGCGGCCTGTTGCGCGAACAGATCCTCAAGCTGCTGGCCGACACGCAGGCCAGTGGCGGTCAGATTTACGCTGCGCTGTACGAGCTGAACGATCCGGAGCTACTAGCCGGTCTGACCGCGTTCGGGTCGCGCTGCCACCTGATCCTTGGCAATGGCGCTTTCAAGGGTAGCAGTCCGCCGGGCAACGATGAGAATCACGCGGTGCGTGAATCGCTGCGCGGTCACATCGACCTGCACGATCGGATCGTCAAGCCGGGCCACTTCGCGCACAACAAATTCGTGATCTTCTGCGATGCCCAGGGCACCGCACAGCGCGTGCTGACCGGCAGCACCAACTGGACCTCCTCCGGTCTGTGCACCCAGGCCAACAATGGCCTGATCATTGATGATGCGGCGGCGGCCGCCGACTTCATGACCGCGTGGTATCGCCTCAAGGCGGCGGGCAACGACTACCCGGCGGCACTGGTAACCGGCAATTCGACCGCCCGCACGCTGGCCGTCAATGGCCTGTCGGTCACCGCCTGGTTCGTCAAGACCTCGGCGGCGCAGGATCTGGAATTCGCGCGCACGTTCATCAATGGCGCGAAGGAGGGAATTCTGTTCCTGTTCTTCAATCCGGGCGTATTCGAAGAGGATCCGGATCGCTGGACATTGCTGCAGAACATCCTGGAACGACACAACAGCGAAGCGGCAAATTATTTGCCCAGCCTGTACCTGCGAGGGGTGGTGAATCAGGAAATCCCGCTGCTGACCGAGCCGGGCAATACGGCGTCAAGCGCGCCGCCGAAAAAAGGCGAGAAGCCCAAACCAGCCGTGATGGATCCGAGTGCGACCACCCATCCGGTGGCGCTGTACGACAATGGCGCGGCCCCGCCGCTGCGCCTCGGGCAGGACGTGCTGGTCCCGCGCACCATCAAGGATCAGTTCCACAATTGGGAACAGGAGTTGCTGGGCGCGAGCATGGTCAATATCCACAGCAAGGTGATCGTCATCGATCCCTTCGGCGCCAATCCGGTGGTCATGACCGGCTCACACAATCTGGGCTTCAAGGCCTCCAGCGCCAACGATGACAACCTGGTCGTGATCCAGGGCAACGCGCCGCTGGCGGCCGCATATGCCATCAATATCATCGCCATTTATCAGACTTATCGATGGAATGGCTTTGTCGAGGCGCATCGTGACGATCCTGCGGTCTGGCACGGACCGGTGGCCGACGACGGCTGGCAGGCGAGCTATCTTAAGGGCAGCCAGCTGGCGGAGATAAAGTTCTGGCTCGGCGATACCCCGCCACCGGGCGCGCAGCACGAGGTCGAGCAGCGCCCCGCGGAGGGCGCTCCGCTCAAGGCCCGCAGCGTTGCGGTAACTGGTCAGCCGCGAACGAACCCCAGGCCCGCACGCCGGGCCCGCTCGACCGGCACGGCGCGCCGCCGGCGCGCCAAGCCGAAGTAGTGCCCGCCGAGCGCTGCGCGCGCGCTACCTCAGACGCCGCGGGATCCGAATTGGAAGCGCGCGAACCCTAGCGTGAACAGCGCGTAGATGACGACGGTGGACCAGCCGAGCGCATTGACCAGTCCGCTTAGTTGGCCATGCAATGCGACCACGAACCCCAGCACCGAGGCAATCAGCCCGGAGAACACGATCGCAGTGCGCGCCACGGTGTCAACGACAGCGCGGCCGACCCATAGCAGCAGCCCGACATTGACTAGCGCCACGCCGAAGAAGCGCGACATGAATACCGTGAATTGATCGGCGCTGATTCCATATTGCGCCAACAGGGTGGCCGGGGCGGCGAGAAATCCGATGCCAAAGATCAGTGCCGCCACCGACACGATCGACAGAAATGCGCTCAGTTTCATGGTGTCTCCCCCTACGATGTTTTAGTTAAGGTGCGCTAAGCCCGCCTCTGATTTGTCGTGATTGGTCGGCGAGCGCCGAAGAATTCTAGACCCAAGGATTGCGGCGCGTCGAATCCCGCCGCGCGGGCGCAATCAGCTTCGGCCGGCGAGCGTGCGGAGCGTTGCGAACAGCAGCTTGGGCTCTATCGGCTTTGAAAGGTGACTGTCGAAGCCGGCGGCCAGTGCCCTCTCGCGATCGCCGGTGCGGGTAAAGGCGGTCAGCGCCACCGCGGGCACCGGACGACTGCCGTCGGTGCGCTCAAGCGCACGCAGGCGCTGGATCAGGCTGTAGCCGTCCTCTCCGGGGATGCCGATATCGCCCATCAGCAGGTCCGGGCGCGCCTGCTGAAAGGCATCGAAGGCCGCCGACGCGGTATCGACCGCGATCACTTCGGCGCCGGCCTCTCGCACCAGCGTCTGCAGCGCGAGGCGTGTGTCCGGCTCGTCCTCAACCAGCAATACGTGCAGCCCAGACAGACCGCCAAACTCGTCCACGACGCGCGCGGGCGACCGATTTGGCTCACCGGCGCCATTACCGGACTCGCCGGCGTTCTCATCGGCGAGCATCGGCAATGGCAGGCGCACGGTAAAAGTCGCGCCGTGGCCCACGCCGTCGCTGCTGGCCTCGATGGCGCCACCGTGCAGCTGCGCCAGTTGCCGGCTGATGGTCAGTCCGAGACCCAATCCGCCGTGCTCGCGGCTGGAGATGGTTTCTTCGGCCTGGCTGAAGGGCTGAAAGATCTGCTGCAGAAAGGCGGCATCGATACCCTTTCCGGTATCCGATACGCGCACCACGGTGTCGACGCCGGTGCGGAACATTTCGACGCTGACGGACCCCCCTGGGAGGGTGAATTTCACCGCATTGCCGATCAGATTGGTCAGAATCTGCCGCAACCGGTTCGGATCGGCCTCCGCCCAGGCGATCTCGGGATCCAACTCGACGCGCAACGAAATGCGCTTGCTTTCGGCTGCCGGCAGCAGCGTGTCGATGGCACCGGTCAGCACTTTGCGCAGGTCGATCCGTTGCTTTTCCAACCTCAGCTTGCCGGCCGAGATGCGCGAGGTATCCAGCAGGTCGTCGATCAACTGCCGTTGCGACTCGGCGCTGCGGGTAATGCCCTCGAGTGCTCGCCGGTGCTCGGCATTGTCGCCGAGCTTGATGCGAAGGATATTCGACCACAACAAGATGGCCGACAGCGGCGTGCGCAGCTCGTGCGAGACCATGGCAATCAATCGGTCCTGCATCTGGGCTTGCATTTGGGCCGAATGGGCGCGCAGCGCGGCCAATTGCCGCTCCTGCTCGAGGCGGCGAAGCTCGCTCAGATCCGTGATCGCGGTGCGATAGACATGGATCGAGCTGTCCGGCCCACTGACGCTGCGCTCGCTGCGCATCATGGTGGGGACTGGAGCAGCTCCCGAGCGCAGCAGCAGGATTTCGGTGGAGACATTAGGGAAGCCCTTGCGGCATTTGATCAGATGTAGATCGAACTGGCTGCGGTCCTGCGGCGTGACGAACAGCCTGAACGGGCGGCCCAGCGCATGCTCGCGGTCGCTGCCCAGCAGCGCGACCGCGGTGAGGTTGGCCTCCTCGATCAGCCCTTCGGAGCTTAGGGTGACGTACGCAATCGGCGCAAAATCGTACAGGTCGGCGTAGCGATCACGTGAGACCTCCAGTGAGTGCTGAGCCTCCTGCAGGTGATCGTTCTGGATGCGCAGCTGCTCCTGGTGCACGGTCAGTTCGTGCTGTGCCGCAGCGCGGTCATGATCCAGGTCCGTAAGGGAAGACTCCACGGCTTGTAAGCGCCGTATCAGGTCCTCCTTAGATAGCTTGGCATACCCGTTTGACATGCCGCCCGCCCCACCTCAGCCGGACGAATGCTGCGTGACCAGCCGCAACAGCACGGCGGCGAGCCCGCCGTTTCCGGTCGGAATTCGCCGCGCCGTCACAAGCACTTCCCCGTCCGTGCTGCCAATCCCGTCAGTGCGCATGCGCCAATCCTGCACGACCTTGGCTCCCGACAACACCTCGTTCAAATGTAGGTGCAACGCTGACTGGTCCCAGCGGCCGGCGCCTACATCGTAAATTGTTCGATTGATAGTGTCCTCGGGCCGTAGCGACCACTGTTGAAGAAACGCGGCATTGGCGTGCTTGACGCGCAACTGCGCATCCAGCAGTAATAACGGGTCCGATACGCCGTCGATGATCGCAGCGGATATCGGTTCGCCGCCGTCCATGCCATGGTTCCGGCGCGCGCCATCGATGTCGAACAGCGCCAGGATCGCGCCGTCAATGCGATTCTCCGCGCTCTTGTAGGGCCGGATGCGCAGCGAGTACACGGTGCCCTGGCGGTCGCGCACCTCGCGCTCTACCGTGGTGACGCTATCCACGGCATCGGTGATCAGCCGCTCGAGGTTCGGACTGTCAATATTGGGTTTGATGTCGCTGATGCGACGGCCGATATCCGAAGGAATCAAATTGAGAACCTTCTCGGCCATCGGGGTAAAGCGCCGAATACGCAGATCGCTGGCCACCATGACGATGGCGATATGCACGCTGCCGAGCAGATTGAGCAGGTCGCTGTTGGAGCGGCTCAGCTCCTCGTTGCGGTTGTGCAGTTCCTCATTGACGGTATTGAGCTCCTCATTGCTGCTCTGCAGTTCTTCCTTGGCGGTATCCAATTCCTCGTTGGTGCTTTGCAATTCCTCGTTGCTGGAAAGGATCTCCTCGTTGGCCGACTGCAGCTCCTCGTTGGCGGCCTCGAGGTCCTGGATGATTGACTGCAGATATTCGCGACTGGCCGCCAGTTCCTTCTCGATTTTGGCGAGGTGGCTATCGGCGCCTTTACCCTGGCGCTTGCGGGGCGCCGGGGTTCGCGCCTGGGGCCGCAGCTTCTGCGGGGTCTCTTCGAATAAGATCAGGAAATGCCGCCCTTCAGCCAATCCTTCGATTGGCAGCACCTCCACGCTCACCTCAGCAACCTCGTCGTTGTATTTGACGCGCAGGCCATCGCGACGCGCGCGCGCGCCGGCACGGCGGACCTCGGCGAGCGCGCTGCGCAGGCCATGCAGCAAGCCCTCGCGCGCCATTTTGAGCAAATCGAGCGTGGCCTCTCCGGGCGCCGGCTCCAGGTAGCGGCCAGTCTGGCCACGGAAATATACGATGTGTAGGTCGTTATCGACCACCACCGCGGGTGGCGAGTAACGCTCGAGGATGAAGCGATTGGCCTCGTTCTGCACCGTGTTGGAGCTCTTGACTGCCTGGATCGGCCGGTGCGCACGCTCCTCGTGCAGACCGTGCCCGGGGGGTGCAAATTGCATGTCAGAGCGTAATGCTGCGAGCTTCTTGGTGTAGACGCGCTGGCGCTTTTCCAGCAGTGAGAACATATCGGCGTGCGGTCCGACGGTTTCGGCGCCGCCGAGCATCAGGAAGCCGGTGGGCTTGAGCGCATAATGAAATACGCTCATCAGGCGCTTCTGCAGCGTCACCGACAGATAGATGAGAACGTTGCGACATACGACCAGGTCGAGGCGCGAAAACGGCGGGTCGCGGGTCAGATCCTGGCGCGCGAATACGCACATATCGCGGATGGTCTTGCTGATCCGGTAGCTGCCATCGGTGCGCAGGAAGAAACGCCGCAAGCGCTCGGGCGACACGTCGGCGGCGATGCTGTCCTGATAGGCGCCGGCGCGCGCCTGCTCGATCGCGGTATTAGAGATATCGGTCGCGAAAATCTGGATGGCAGTGGCACCGGCCCGATCGCCCAGATGCTCCATCAACGCCATCGCGATCGAGTATGGTTCCTCGCCGGTGGCGCAGCCGGGGATCCAGATGCGGATGGGGTCCTGGGGACTGCGGTTGGCGGTGATTGCCGGAAACACCGTCTCGCTCAGCGCGTTGAATGATTCCGGCTCGCGAAAAAATCGAGTCACATGGATCAGAAGATCCCGGTACAGGTAGTGCACCTCGTCCGGGTTCTTCTGCATGTACGCGAGGTACTGCTCGAGGGTGGTGACCTTGTGCAATACCATCCGATGCTGCAGCCGGCGCTTGATGGTGGGCCGCTTGTATTGGGTGAAATCGACGCCGGTCGCATTACGCAGCAGCGTGAAGATGCGCGGCAGCTGCTCATTGACGATAGGAATCTCATCGCCTTCCCGGCGCGGCACCAGTTGATGAATGAATGGGTGATGGCTGATGCGCGCCAGCTCCTGCGCGATCTGCGGCGGCGGCAGCGTCAGATCCACCGCGCCCGTGTGTGCGGCCGATCGCGGCATACCGTCGAACTTTGCGCTGTCCGGATCCTGGGCGATCACGATGCCACCGACTGCCTTGATGTCCAGGATTCCGACCGAGCCGTCGGCCGCGGTGCCCGAGAGCACCACGCCGATGGCTCGGCTTTGCGCCGCCTCGGCCAGCGAGCGAAAGAAATGATCGATTGGCGTGTACTGCGAGACGCCGCTGGGCCGCGGCGACACGCGCAGCCGCTGGGAGCGGATTTCGATCTGCGCGTTCGGCGGTGCCACATAGACCCGGTCCACTTCGATCGCGCTGTCGTCCTGAATCCGCACCACCGGCAACTTGGTGGAGTTGCCCAGCAGCTCGGCCAACATGCTGTCGTGGTGGGGCGAGAGATGCTGCACGAAGACCAGCGCTACCCCGGGGGAAGGCGGCAACGTTGCCAGGATCTGGCTGAAGGCCTCCAGGCCGCCGGCCGAGGCACCGATCCCGACGATCGGGAAGGCAGGCCACTCTGCACGCTGCGCGCCGGCAGCGGCCGAATCCTCCGGAGCCCGAGCGGCTTCGCTCGCCGGGCGCTCGCTCCGCTGGCTTAGGTGCTTTGGCTTCGCGTCAGGGGCCGCCGGCGCACGCGCATTGGCTGCGGGCCGCGAACGCGCCGCCACCGCCTTGGAGCGGCGCGCGCGGCCCGCACGTGAGGGCGATTTCTTGTCGGTCCTGTCCATGGGTATGCCCGCCGAGTTGCCGGGCCGGTCAGTATACGCGACCGAGTACGCCTACTGGATCTTGCTGCGCCGATGCCGCTGACGGCTTGCCGCCGTCGTGCGCCGCTCGTCGCCCTGCGCAGCGAGCGCCCGGGATTCCGCCGAGGTGCGGCCCGCCAAGCGCTTAACCTCGGTGCCGTTGCCGAGCAGGCTGCGCAACACCGAGGCGCGCGACTCGGCATCCTGGGCGTCGCGCTCATAGGTGCCGCGCATATCCCACAGCGAGCGCGGGGCGCCGCGCAGTCGTCGAGCCATGCGCCGCCGCAACTCGGCTCCTTCCTCCAGGGCTCGTAGGCCACCCCACAGCGCGCCCTCGAGCTCGCCGTTTTTGTCTTCCAGCAGCGTCTCGGCGGTGTAGCTGTGGCCCACGTGGCATTCGTAGCGCGCCAGCTTGCGGTCGTTCAGCTCCCACAGCGAGCCGCCACACTGCGGGCAGGTGACGTTGGTGGGTGGGCCGCGATCGAGGCCCGCGAGCAGCGCGGCGCGCCCGGTTTCCGCCACGTCAGGCTGGGCGTCTTTACGGGGATTTGCCATTGCGCGTGCTGCGGCAGGCAGAGGTTCAGAGGCCAGGCGTGTCAATAATGCCGGTATCGAGGCCACCGGCATCACGTAATCGACGTTGACATGCCGGATGGCGCTCTGCGGCATGTTGGGAAACACGGCGTCCTCAGGATCCTGCGCGATCGCAATGCCACCGAAGTCCTTGATGATGCCCAGCCCCAAGGTGCCATCGTCCATGCCACCGGTGAGTATGAGCCCCACCGTACGCGAGCCGAAGGCGCGCGCGGCGGTGCGAAACAGCGGGTCCACCGCCGGCCGAAAACCGTTCTCGCGTGGCCCGCGGCGACTCAGGACCATGTGGTCGCGTTTGAGCGTCAGGTGATAATCGGGCACACAGACGTAGACGCGTCCGCGGCGGATACGGCCGCCATTCTGAGCCGCCTCGACCGGCAGGTCTGTTGCCCGATCGAGGATCTGCGGCAGGATGCTGGGCCGGGTCGGTGACAGGTGCGCGACGATGAATATCGAGCCGGGAAAATCATCGGGTAGCCCGCGCAGCAGTTCCTGTAGGACCTGCACCCCGCCGGCCGAGGTGCCAATTACCACAATGTCGCGTGTCACACGCACTGGGCGTCGCTTGGCCATGGCCGAAAAATTTCCTGGCTTTGAGGCTGGGCCTTGACCCTAGTGCGCTGCATCGAAGGCGTCTGCGGGCTCTAAACCCCGTCGGACCGCGGGATGTCCTACAGCACATGAAATCAGAAGCTTGCACGACAATTGCGCTCCAGCGATTGAATTTCCTATAGTGCGTGCCAGTCACGCGAGAATCCGCTCGCCCGAGAACAACGACATGAGCGTGCCGGCACCCGACACCGAGCGACAGATCTGGATGTTTCATCAGATGCTGCGCATCCGTGAATTCGAGGAGCGCGTCAAGCGCAGCTTCAGCGAGCACGCCGGCGCGATCCGCGGCCACACGCACCTGGCCGATGGCGCCGAGGGCTCGATCGTCGGCGCGCTGAGTCAGTTTCGGGCCGGGGACGCAGCGCTAGCCACCTATCGCTGCCATGGCTACCCGCTAACCCTGGGCAGCGATCCCAAGGCCATGATGGCCGAGATCTTTGGCCGCGCCGATGGCCTGTGCAAGGGCCTGGGCGGCTCGATGCACCTAACCGACGTCAAGCGCGGGTTTCTGGGTACCTCCGGCATCGTCGGTGCGGGCATTCCGCACGCGGCCGGCGCCGCCTGGGCGGCGCAGATCCGCCAGCGCGGCGAGGTGGTGTTCTGCTTCTTCGGCGATGGTGCCTCCAAGCAGGGCGCCTTCCACGAGACGCTCAATATCGCCTCGCTGTGGAAGCTGCCGGTGATCTTCGTCATGGAGAACAACGGCTACAACGTGGTGACCACCACCGCGCAGGAAGATGCCAATGCCGCCCACGGCGAACCGCTGGCGGTCAAAGCCAAAGCCTACTCGATGCCCGGTGTCACCGTGGACGGCGCCGATCCACTCGCGGTCGCCGCGATTGTCGGGACGGCGGTGGAGCGCGCGCGCGCCGGTGGCGGCCCGACGCTGGTGGAGTCCAAGGTGTACCGGCTCTCGGCCCACGGCAATATCATCGCCCCGCCGGGCGTGCCGCTGCACTACCCGGAGCACGAAGCGATCGCGGTGTTCGGCAACCGCGCCGAATACGAGGCGGCGCTGCGCGGGGATCCGGTGCCGCGCTTTCGCGCCGCGCTGATCGAAAAGGGCGTGCTGACGACCGCCAAGGCCGATCAGCTGACCGCCGAGGTGGCAAAGGAGATGGATGCCGCGGTGACGTTTGCGATCCAGAGTCCGTTTCCGAAGCTCGAGTCGGCGCTCGATAACGTGTACGCCTGAGCATGGCCCAGCTACCCTTCATTGCCGCCATCGACGCGGGCATTCATCAGGAGATGCAGCGCGATTCGGGCGTACTGTATTTCGGCCAGAATCTGGCGACCACCGAGAACCATGAGTTTCTCGCCAAGTACGGGCGCGATCGGGTGCGCGTCACGCCAATCTCCGAGACCGCCGAGATCGGCATCGCGATCGGTGCGGCGATGGCCGGTCTGCGCCCCGTGGTCGAGCTGTACATGGCGGAGTTCATGCTGGTGGCCATGGACCAGGTGCTGAACGAGGCACCGCGGTTTCGCTACATGTCCGGCGGCCAGGTGAAAGTTCCGCTGGTGCTCAAGGCCGGCTTCGGCTTTGCCGCCGGCTGGGCCGGGCAGCACACCGGATCGCTCACGGCGCTGTTCATGGGCGTGCCGGGTCTCAAAGTGGTGGTGCCGTCCACCGCCGCCGATGCCAAGGGTCTGATGGCGGCCTCGATCCGCGATGACAATCCCGTCGTCTTCCTGCATCACTATCTGCTCACACTCGAGCCCGGCGAAGTGCCCGACGGCGAGCACGTGGTGCCACTGGGCCAGGCGGCGGTGCGTCGCGCGGGCGGCGATGTGACCATCGTGGCTACCGGCTGGATGGTGCCGCGCTCGCTCGCGGCGGCGGAAAAGCTCGCCCGCGAAGGCATCCAGGTTGAGGTGATCGATCCGCGTACCGTGGCGCCGCTTGATCTGCATACCATTCTCAAATCGGTCGCCAAGACGGGGCGTCTGGTGTTGGTGGATCAGGCGCCGCGCCATGCCACGGTCGCCGGCGTAATCGCCGGCGATGTCGCCGAGCATGGATTCTCGTCGCTGAAGGCGCCGATCGTGCAGGTGACCGCGCGCGATGCCACGGTGCCCTACAGTGAACCGCTCGAGGCCTACGTCATTCCCGATGAGGCGCGCATCACCGCCGCGGTCCGCGCAGTGCTGAAGAAGTGACGGCCGCAAGCCGGCTTTAACTTAACGTCGCTCCGCCGCTCCGGTGTGCTCTGGGGTGTTTCGCGGCGCAATTTTCTCCCTATACTCCCGTCTATCAAAGGGAGCTCGGCCTCGGCCGGGCCGATGGGCGCAGGGACGCAATGCTCGACAGGCCGCTTGAATGGATAGCCGCGCCGCACATTCCGTTGGATTTTCGCGGTCCGACCGATCGCGCATTCACGCCGTTCGGTGATCCGGCACACGCCCAGCCGATGATCGAGCGGCTTGGCCGCGTCGGCGCCCGCCGGGCGGACCACTCGGCCGTTATCGACGATGCCGGCACACTGACTTATGGGCAATTGCTGCGGCAAGTCGCGCGGCTAACCGCGGCGATCGCACAGCACGAGGCCGCGATCGGCCCGGTCGGCATCCTGCTGCCGATTGGGCGGGCTTACGTCGTGGCGGTCTATGCCTGTCTGGCAGCCCGGCGTCTGGCCGTCATGCTCGACGCCGAGCATCCGAGCGAGCGCAATGCCGCGATGATCGGCGCGACCGACGTCAAGTTGCTGCTCACGTCCGGTCCCGGGATGGCGAGCGTTGCCGAGGTGAGCGCGCTCGCCCTCGAGCCGCTGGACAACGTCGGGCCGTTGCCGGTGGCCGGCCTCGACAGCGCGCGCGAACTACTCGATGTCGATGCTCCGGCCTTCATCCTATGCACTTCGGGCAGCACCGGGGCACCCAAAGCCATCGTCCACAGCCAGCGCAACTTGCTGCACATGGCGCGTACCGGACACGATGGCTTTCATTTCGGCGAGGACGATCGTTTGCTGGCACTGTCCTCGCCGGCCGCGCTGGGTGGACTGGCGCCGCTGCTGCATGTGCCGCTGACCGGCGCCACGCTGCAGCTGCTGAATCTCAAGGCGCGCGGCATCAGCGGCTTGTTCAGCGATCTGCAGCGCTATCCGATCTCGATTCTGGGCGCGGCGCCGTCGCTGCTGCGCGGACTCTCGCGACTGCCGGCGGCCGGCGCGGCGTTCGCGAGCACGCGCATCGAGCAGACCTATGGCGAGCCGCTGACAAGGGACGATGTGCGCCTGCTGCGCACCGTGCTGCCGGCCAAATGCGATATCCGCAATGGCTACGGGGCCACCGAGGCGGGTGGCATGAGCTGGTTTGCCCAAGTGGATGACGAGCACGATCCGATCCGGATCGCGGCCGGCGCGCCGATGCCGGACACCGAGGCTGCGCTGATCGATGCGGACGGCGCGCCGTGCGCTGCCGGGGAGGTCGGCGAGTTGGTGTTTCGCAGCCGCTATGCAGCGCTGGACGAATATGTCGGCGGTCAGCCGCTGCCCGGCTCGCAGCAACGCGACCCGGACGATGCCTCGCGCCGCATCTATCGCACCGGGGATCTGGCGCGCCATGACGGCAACGGCGTGTTCGTGGTACTCGGGCGAGCGGACCGAATGATCAACATCAACGGCCAGCGGACCGAGCCGGCGGAGATTGAAGCCGTCCTGCTTCGCCAGCAGGAGGTCGAGCAGGCCGAGGTGATCGTGCAGCAGCGCAATGAGAGCGCCGCACTAACCGCCTTCATCGTCGCCCACGAAGGCGCAGCGGCAGGCCTGCAGACCCGGCTGCGCGCGGCCTTGCGCCAGGCGTTGCCGCGCCACATGGTGCCGGCTCGCATCATTCTGCTCGATCAGCTGCCGCGCCTGCCGGGCGGAAAACTCGATGCGCAGGCACTGCGCATGCTGGCCGGTGGCGACGCATGAAACGCGCTAACGAGGTCGATGTGACGGGCCCGGATCCTGTGCTGCTGAAGCAGCTACAGCAGCTGTGGATGCAGGCTCTTGATACTACACAGTGTGATTTCGCCGACAGCTGGGAAGAGGCGGGCGGGGATTCGCTCGCGACGCTGCAGCTGCTGCTGCATATCGAGCTGGCGTTTGCCCGCACGCTCAGCTATGAAGAATTGGCGCCTGACATGCACGTGCAGGATCTGACGGCGCTGCTGATGCGCGCCGCGCTCACGCCGGTCGCCGACCTGCCACGAGTTCACCTGGTGCCGGGCATGTTCGGCGACGAGCCGCGGCTGGCGATCCTGCGACGCGCGCTGGCCGACAGCATCCGCTTCAATCTGGTCGAGCTGCCCGGCATGATGGAATCGGCGGCGATGCTCCGTGATATCGCGCGCACGGGCGCCTACGTGGCCCGTGCGATTCAACAGCAGCAACCGAGCGGACCGATCCTGCTGGCCGGATTCAGTTTTGGGGCGTGCGTCGCCTACGAAGCCGCGCAGGTGCTCACGGCCGCCGGACGTGAGATCGGGTTGCTTGGCCTTTTCGATGGACCGCTCGGGCTGGCCGCCAACGGCAAAAAGCGGCCGCTGTGGCGTTGGTTCGGCCCGTACACCGTGCTGCTGAGTGCGACCCGCTGGGCGGCCTCATGGAATGCCGGACGCCGTGCGCTGCTGTGGCTGCTGCAACGCTGCGGGCTGGCGCCGTGGCTGGCCGTGTATAAATTCTTGTGCGTAGCCTACCGGCAACAGGCCACTGAGTTCTGGTCGCCCACGTCGCTGAATGTGAACACCTGGCTGGCGGTCAGCGCGGAACTCGCACCGATCACGCTGGCGGCGTGGCGGCGGCTGTGTGCGCGGCTGCGCGTGGTCTCATTGCCCGGAAAGCACCTGGATATCTTCTACACACCGGCCGCCGATATGTTGATCCCGGCGTTTCGCGGGGCGGTCGATGCCGTGCACGCGAAGCTGCGTCGGCGGGCGGCGCAGGCTGACTTGCCGCCGGGGCTCCCAGCGGTGGCGGCCGTCGCGCCTTGAGGGTCGGCTACATCGGCCTGGGTAACATCGGTGCCCCGATGGCAGAGCGTATCGCGCGCGCCGGCCTGCCGCTCACGGTGTGGAATCGCACCACCCACAAGATGGCGCCGCTGCTGGCAAGCGGTGCCCACGGCGCGAGCTCGCCACTGGAGGTAGCACAGCGCTGCGACATCCTGTGCCTATGTTTGGATTCCGTGGCGGCTGCCGAACGCGTGCTGTTCGAAGGCGACGGGGTCGCGCATGCGCAGCACCGGCCGAAGATCGTGGTGGATCACTCGACTATCCATCCGGATGCCGCGATCAGCCTGGCACAGAGGCTGTCCGCCTCGGGCATCGCCCTGATCGATGCGCCGGTGTCGGGCGGCGCGGTCGGCGCGCGAGCCGGCACGCTTGCAGTAATGGCCGGCGGCGCGCGCGAGGATATCGCGGCGGCCACGGCAGTGATTGGCTGCTACGCGCACAAGATCACGCACATGGGGCCGATCGGATCGGGACAGGCCAGCAAGGCCTGCAATCAGATCGTTAACTTTGGCACGCTCACCAGTATCGCCGAGGCCCTGGCGCTGGGCGCGGCCTTCGGCCTGGACATCCGGCGGCTGCCCGAGGCGCTCGAAGGCGGCTTCGCCGATTCCAATATGTTGCGCGAATATGCGCGCGGCGCTGCCGGTGGTGATCTGCCCCACATGACGCGCCTGGGCGACTGGCTGGCGAGCCTGCTGCGCGGGCAGCCGGATCCTGCGGCAGTGGGCCGCCTGCGCATGGTGCTCAAGGACCTGGCGATCGTACGTGAACTGGGCCACACGCGCGGTACCCGCACGCCGGTGACCGAGCTGGTCGAGGCTTGCTTTGAGGCGTTGCAGCGCCCGAGAACGCCCGGTAGCGAATCGGCGCCCTAGCGCCGGTAGACAGCCGTCATGCCGTGCTGGTCGTAACCGAACATCAACTTCTCGCTACCGTCCATCACCACCGTGTGCACCACGCCGCCGGCGAAGTGGATCACGAACTTGCGATTGTCGGCATCGCAACTCCAGCTCAGGGGCGCGGCCGCTGCCTGATCGCCGAGCTTGCCCAGGCCTCCGGCACGATCATCCAGCCGGACGCGTCCACGCAGCTCACCATTCTCCAGCGTCCAGTCACCGACCGCATGCCGGCAGAGCGCATCGGACAGAAATAGCGGGGTGGAATCAAAGGCGGCATCGGCTGACGCGGGGGCTGGCGCCGTGCGAGCCGAACTCGCAGCCGGCGGCGGTGCGGCAGTGGATGCGACGGCCGGATGCATGACAAAACGAAACTCTCCGGTCAGCGACGAGGACTCCCACGGCGTCTGATGATCGGAGGTCATGCGCCGTACCGCGACCCGCGCGTTCTTGAACATCAGTTCCGCCGGTCCGTCGGTCTCGCGCATGGCCTGCGAGAGCGCCTGGCTGTAGGGACTGTTGCGGCCATCTCCATCGGCCGCGACTTCACCCGGCGCAGTCGAGTACGCGATCAACACCCCCGCGGGTGCGTCCATGCGTGCCAGGCCGCGATCCCCCGAGCGCGCGGCGCCTGCGAACGGATTGTTGCGACAGGCATCCAGAATGACGAAGTTGAGGCGATTGCGCGCATAGCGCATCTCCTCGAGCACCCAGTCGGCGCTGACCGCCTCGATCTCGACGTCCGCGGCCCGCTCGATGTGTGCGCCCACCGGGATCAGATAATTGCGGCCATCGAGCTGCACGCCGTGGCCGGCGTAATAGAAGAGTCCGGCGGTGTCGGGACCGGCCTGCTCGAGCGCAGCGCCGAAGTCCTGGATCGCCCGCTTCATCTGCGCCTGGGTACCGTTGGTCGTAAGGCTCACTTCGAAGCCGAGCTGCCTGAGCGTGCTGGCAATCAGCGCGGCATCGTTCTCCGGATTCACCAGTGGTGAGCTGGCATAGTGGCTGTTGCCGACCACCAGCGCGATGCGCCTGGGCTGGTCAGCTGGCTGTGCAGCCCAGACTGCGGTGGCGAGCAGGCCCGACAGCAGCAGCATCAGCAAGCGGGCATTATTCGCCATCCGATGGCACTCCCTGTCTGGGCGCGACCAGCACTGCTGCTCATTCTCACACCGCGCGCGCACCGAGGAAACAACGGCCGTCACGGGGATCCAGTGCGTCGCCGGTGCGCGCACCACAGCGCGTGGCTTTGACGCAGCCGCCAGAGGGCGATCGCGCAGGCCAGCCAGACAGCCAGCGCGAGGCTCATGACCCAGACCGGCCGATGCTGCGGCAGCGCGCGCCAACACACCAGCGCGAAGCCGATCAGGGCGATCGATCCCAAGGCAGCTCCGCGCGCATCGATCGCGGCCGCCAGCCGGCCGCGGAGTGTGAAGCGGATACCCGCGCGCTGCTTTTTCTGTCGCTGATGTTTTTCCAGCAGCGTGGCGCTGGCCGGGAAAATGGCCGGAAAGGCCAGGAACACTCCGCCCGCCACCGGGCCGAAGCGCCGGGCGATCAGCCCTGCGACCACGGTGATGGCAGCCCCCAGTACGAAGCGACTGACATACTCGTGAATCGCCACCTTGCGCAGCGCGGAAAAATTGACGCGCACTCGCACGAGCATCATGCCAGCAGCAGCGCCCACAGCGCCCAGCTCACCGCAGCCCACACCGGCAGCGAGCACAGCGTTGCGCTCAAAGCCGTCAGGTGTCGCGTTCCCATCAGGTAGGCACAGCAGCGCGCATAAAAGAAGAATGCCACGGCCGCTATGGCCATCGAGCGTGCCTCGACCGCAGCATACGCGGCGCCGTCGTTGAGAATCGTCAGACCGAGACTGGCCAGGGCCACCGAGGGCGCCGCAGCAAACAGGCCGGCGAAGCTCTTGGGTTTGAAGATATCGCCCGCCAGCGCAAACGCGGACACGATTGCGCCACCGATCAGAACTCTAATGAGCAGTTCCATCGCGGCAGTCTATCGAAGTCGGTGACTTCGGCCATGCGAACGCTGGTCGTCCTACGGTGAGTGCACCGCATGGGGGACAGAGTGCGCCGGCTGCCAAAGGCATGCTTCGGCTCATGGCACGGAGATCCTCACCATGACAGCAGAGCCTGTTGGCGCTCCATCGGCCGATGCGGCGCTGGCGCTGCAGCGACCTGCGCGCCACGAGGGACCTGTGACCAGCGATCAGGAGGCCGAGTCCGATCTGATCGGTCGATCAGTCACGGTGGATCGGCCGCGATCCGAGGTCTACGGGTACTGGCGCGATTTCACGCACCTGCCACGCTTCATGTCGGGAATCCGGCGCGTCGAAGTGGTCGACTCCCAGCATGCCCGCTGGATCGTGGGCGAAGCGGACGATCAGTCGGTGTGGGAGACCGAAATCCTCGAGGCGCGCACGAATGCGCTGATCAGCTGGAGCACGAGCTGCGGATCGCATCTGCTGCATCGGGGCCAGCTGGAGTTTCGCGATGCCCCCGGCGGCCGCGGCACCGTGATCACCGCCACGCTCAGCTACGAGCAAACCGGCGGCCGAGTCGGCGAACTGCTGGCGCGCCTGTTTCATCGCGACCCGAGAATGCAGGCCTATCAGGATCTGCGGCGCTTCAAACAGCTGATGGAGACGGGCGAGATCGCCACCGCCGCACCCCCCGACGCCGCCCCGCGCGCGTAACCGTTATCAGGAGTTCCGATGCGAGCACTCACCTGGCATGGCAAGCACGACGTGCGGGTACAAACGGTTCCGGATCCAAAGATCGTCAATCCGCGCGATGCGATCATCGAGATTACCTCGACGGCGATCTGCGGTTCCGATCTGCACCTGTACGATCACTATATACCGACAATGAAGGCCGGCGACGTGCTGGGGCATGAGTTCATGGGCGTCGTCGTGGAGGTCGGCCCGGGCATTCGCAAGCTCAAGGTCGGGCAGCGCGTGGTGATTCCATTCGTGATCGCGTGTGGGCAGTGTTTCTTCTGCCAGCGCCAACAGTATGCCGGCTGCGACAACTCCAATCCGTCCGAGACGGCCGGAATGTCGCAGATGCTGTATGGCTATGCTATGACCGGCGCCTTCGGTTACTCGCATCTGACCGGCGGCTACGCCGGCGGCCAGGCTCAATACGCGCGCGTGCCGTTTGCCGATATCGGCCCGATCGTCATTCCGGAAGGCGTCGACGACGACAAGGTTCTGTTCCTATCGGACATTCTTCCCACCGGCTGGATGGCTGCCGAGAACTGCGCGATCGAGCCCGGAGACACGGTCGCGGTCTGGGGTTGCGGTCCGGTCGGTCTGTTTACGATTCAGTGCGCGTTGCTTCAGGGGGCGCAGCGAGTGATTGCGATCGATCATCACCCGGCGCGGCTGGCGCTGGCGCAGCGGCTCGGCGCCGTGGTAGTGAACTTCGAGCAATCCCGGGTGCGCGAGGCTCTGGCGGAACTCACTGGCGGCATTGGCCCGGATGCGTGCGTTGATGCGGTCGGCATGGAAGCGCATGGGCAATCGGTCGATAACGTTTACGATCACGTCAAGGCGGCCGTGGGTTTGGTCACCGACCGCACGCATGCTCTGAGGCAGGTGATTCTCGCCTGCCGCAAGGGCGGGCGCGTCTCCATCCCAGGCGTCTACGGTGGCTTCACCGATAAATTTCCGATCGGTGCGCTGATGGAGAAGGGTCTGACGGTGCGGTCCGGCCAGACGCACGTGCAGAAATATTCGACGAAGTTGTTGCAGATGGTTCTGGACGACAAGATCGACACCACCTTTCTGATCAGTCATCGCCTGCCGCTGGAGCAGGCGACCGAAGGCTACCGCCTGTTCAAGCAGGAGCAGAACGCCACCACCAAGGTGGTGTTGAAACCCAAGCAGAGTGCAGTGCACTGAAGGAGACGACGCATGGCCACCGCCACGATACCCACCGAACGCCCGCTGGCGATCGTCACCGGCGCTTCCACCGGCATCGGCTACGAGCTCGCGGCGATCGCGGCCGAGCGCGGCTTCGACCTGATCGTCGCCGCCGATGAGGCAGAAATTGAAAGCGCTGCCGAGCCGTTGCGCGGCAGCGGCGGCCAGATCCAAGCCGTGCAGGCGGACCTGTCGACGGAGGAAGGGGTGGCGCGCCTGCTGCAGGCGGTGGCCGATCGTCCAGTTGATGCGCTGTTTGCCAATGCCGGGATGGGGCTGGGCCGGGATTTTCTCAGCCAGGAATTCGAACAGTGGCGGCGAGTCATCGACACCAATATCACGGGTACTCTGGCGCTGATTCAACCCGTCGCGCAACAGATGCGATCGCAGGGTCGAGGCAAGATCCTGATCACCGGCTCGATTGCCGGGCTGATGCCCGGGACCTTTCAGGCGGTGTACAACGGTACCAAGGCATTCCTGGACTCGTTTTCCATCGCGCTTCACCATGAGCTCAAGGATGCCGGCGTCGACGTGACCTGCCTGATGCCTGGCGCAACCGAGACCGAGTTCTTCAAGCGAGCTGACATGATGGACACCAAGGTTGGCACGCAAGCGAAGCAGGATCCGAAGGAGGTTGCCCAGACCGGCTACGATGCCTTGATGGATGGGCAGGAAAAGGTCGTGGCAGGCTGGCGCAACAAGGTGCAGGCCTTCATGACCAACGTGCTGCCTGAGAGCACGCTGGCGAAGATGCACATCAAGCAGGCCGCTCCGGGAACGGCCCAGCACTGAGGGACGAATTCCTATCGCGCGCGACCCGGTATCGCGCCTGGGATCGAGTGTTAAGTTCGCGGACGCGATTTTATGCCGCGGCCGCCCTCATCAATGAATTTCTGGCCCAGTGTCTGGCCCGCTCTTCAAGTGCGCTGGTATGGGGGCAGGGCACGATCGGCCTGCTGGCGCACCTAAGCCGGCAGCTGGAGCCGTTCAACATTGCGATTGCCCACGATGTCCCGCGTCGGTCCGTCCACGGCGCGGCATTGGACCGGCTGATAGTCGAGGCCGAGCAACGTCAGGTGGAGCAGCTGCTGCGCTGTCGGGCCGGCGCCGATCGGCCGCGACACCGAACCCTTATGCGCAAAATGGACCTGCTGCTGCGCCAGCTGATGCGCTCGTCGTTTCTGCTGGCTGGTCCGGCGCAGATGCTGAGCGGCGCTTTGCGAGAGGCCCGATACTGCACAAACCACCCGATAGAATTTGCCTGCTGTGCTGACCGGCAGGCTATCGGGCAGGCACTCACGCGCCGGATCCGGCATCGAGCCTTACGGCTGCCCACTGCCTCCAGCAGCGCCGTAGACCTGCCCGTTGGCGTAGCTGCTTTGGTTGTCAGCGAGCTGCACGTAGATGCCGGCGAGCTCGGCCGGCATTCCCGGCCGTCCGAACGGCGTGTGTGAACCGAACTGCTTGCGCTTCTCGGGGGAGGCGCCACCGCCGAGCTGCAGCGGCGTCCAGATGGGGCCGGGGGCGACGCCGTTGACTCGTATGCCTTTCGGTCCGAGCTGCTTACCCAGTGATTTGACGAAGCTCATGGTCGCCGCCTTGGTCTGCGCGTAGTCATAAAGCTCCGGCGAAGGATCGTAGGCCTGCTCAGAGGTGGTCGCAATGATGCACGCACCGGGCTTAAGGTAAGGCAGGGCTGCTTTGATGATCCAGAACGGCGCGTAGACATTGGTCTTCATGGTCCAGTCAAATTGTTCGGTGGAGATATCCAGGATGGACTCGTGGGCCTGCTGGCGCGCCGCGTTGCTGACCAGAATGTCGAGCCCGCCCAGTTTCTCAACCGCCCGCTCGACGAGTTTCTTGCAGAACGCCTCGTCGCGAATATCGCCGGGGAGTGCCAGGCCTTTGCGGCCGGCCTGCTCGATCAGCGCCATCACCTCGTCCGCATCCGGCTGCTCGGCCGGCAGATAGTTGATCGCCACATCGGCGCCTTCGCGGGCGAAGGCGATGGCGGCCGCGCGGCCCATCCCGGAGTCGCCGCCGGTAATCAACGCACGCCGATTGAGCAAGCGGCCCGAGCCCTTGTAACTGTGCTCGCCGTGATCGGGCCGCGGCTGCATCTTCGATGCCAGGGCCGGCCAGGGCTGGTCCTGGTCGGGAAACGGTGGTTTTGGATAGCGCTCCGTCGGATCCTGCAGCGGCGCCGCTGCCCTAGCGGTACTCGTCTCTCGTCGTGCCGTGGAGACTGCTTCCGATGTCATAACCAGACTCCTTCAATGCATTTACATCGAGGAGCGCAGCGTTGCATCGCGCCTACGTTCGCGCTATCAGCGGTGACCTACTCGCTCCGCCTGCGGCGCATCGCTTTTTTTTCCGCGTCAGGCGGCGGCCTGACTCCCGCAGAAGAATTCCCGCGCGCCGGCGACCTCGCACAGGCATTGCAGGGCCTTCGCGATCACCGGCAGCGGCAGCACCAGATCGGCTGCGCCGGTCAAAATGGCAGCCTCCGGCATGCTGGGGCTTTCCGCGCTGATCGGGTCCTGCACGATGACCATACTGCCGTACTGGCTCGCAGCCCGCACGCCGTAGGCTCCATCGCATCCGTTGCCACTCAGCACGACGCACAGCAGCCGCTCGCGCAGCAGCTCTGCCGCCGACACAAACAGGCGATCAGCAGAAGGGCGCACATAGTTCAACCGCGCGGAGTCCTCGAGCGCAAAGCACGCGCCAGCGCCCAGAATCAGATGGCTGCCGGGCGGCGCCACGTAGATGCGGCCGGCGCGCAAGCGTTCTCCATGCTGCGGGTATTGGGCCAATCGAGCGGCCTTGGCGCCGAGGATCTGCGCCAGATACGAGGGTAACAGCGGCGAGCAATGCTGAACGATCGCGAGCGGGGTTAAAAACGCCGTGGGCAGCGCCCCGACGATTTGCTGTAGCGCGGCCACACCACCGCTGGACGCGGCGACGGCCACCAGGTCGAACACGCCACGCGGAAAGAGCGGATGCTGCACGCTGCCGTCAACTCCGGGGGGGCCAAGCGCAACATAAGGCCTTCCTGTCAGCATTTATTCCTCGACGGCGAGGCGTCCGAGCATAGCGCAATGCACGCTAGCGTGCATTACTGCTCCCATGCCCGCAGCGGATCTTAAGCTCTTGCGGCGAAACAGGATTCTCGCCGATCTGCCGCTGGCGACGCTGCGTCGCCTGGCGCCGGAAATTCAACTTCGGCAGATGCAGCTGCGCGAGCAGGTGGCGCGTCGCGGCCAGCCGATCGCTGACATTTACTTTCCGCTGACCTGTGTGCTGTCCACCGTCGCGGAGGGTGCGGCCGGTGAGGTGGTCGAGGTGGCGACGCTCGGCAATGAAGGCATGAGCGGCCTGTCGGTATTTCTGGGTACCAACGGTTCCTCGACGCTGGAAACGTACACCCAGGTTATCGGCGAATCGTTATGGATGGGCAGCCGCCCGTTCAAGGCCCTGTTGCGCTCGGAGCAGTCACTGTCCCAGACCATGGGGCGCTACACCGAGGCGCTATTGACGCAGATCTCCCAGGCCTCGGCCTGCAATCGCCTGCACACGGTTCAGGAGCGTTGCGCCCGCTGGCTGCTGATGTCCCACGACCGTGTGTTGCGCGATGAGTTCGAACTGACCCAGGAGTTCCTGGCGCAAATGCTGGGCGTGCGCCGAGCCAGCGTCGGCGCCGTTGCCAGCGGCCTGCAGCGGGCAGGAGTCATCAGCTACGTACGCGGCAACGTGATCATCAAGGATCGCGAAGGCCTGGAACAGCGCTCGTGCGAGTGCTACAGCATCATCCGGGATGAATACACGCGACTGTTTCCGCCGCTGAATCGGCGGCGCTACGCCTGACCCGCTGGCGCCACCCTCGGTACTACTGGCCGCCGGATGACGACGAGGACGTCGGCACCGTGTTCAGGTCGTTGCCCGGCTTAGTGCTTCCGGGAGTTTTACCCGAGTCGCCCTTCTTCGACTTGGTGTTGGGCGTCGTCTGCAGGTCGTTACCCTTTTTGTTGGCGCCCGGGGTGCTCATATGGTGGTGCGAGCCACCGCTCGAGCTGGATGAGGACGATTGATTGGCCGACGACGTATCGCCGCTGTTCTGCTGTGCCGAGGCGGCGCTCGAGGCTGCAATCAACAGGGCGGCGACCGCCGTGCTGGCAAAAGCGGATTTGGCGCTGAACATGGAAGTCCCCTATGCGTGACGTGACACGCCGCGAGGATGCGTCGGGCCCGTGCGGCAGCGGCATCGGCCAATGCCGCGTAGCAGCGTAGGAGCGATCATGCAGCCGGCGGCACGTGGTAGGAGCGCAGCAGCCGGTCGATCCATGGCTTGTCGCGCTTGAGAATTTGATCGATGCGATCGCGCAGCTGCGTGTTGCCGGGCCGCACCCCGACCGAAATGGCATACACCATCGGCAGCGGTCCATCACTGCTCGGGGTCACCGGCTCCAGGTGCAGGCGAACCGGCGAGAGCTGCGCAAAGTAGCCGGCCAGCGGCCCCCAGACCAAGGCGACGTCGATCTCGCCGCGCTCGACCGCGCGTACGATATTGGCCGACGGATTCGGGCGATCATATTGCCCATAGAGCATGTAGCCATGGATATTGTCGATAACGCCGCGGCGGGCGAGCGCATGGGCCGGCGGCGTGTTGGTGGCATTGTTGCCGATCATCTGCACGCCGATCGCCAGCTGATGCAGTCGCGGATCATCGAGCGACAGGCCAGTCAGATGCCGGTCGGCACGCGACACAAAGACGTAGGTCGATCGATAGTAGGGTTGACTGGCCATGACGTTGTCGATGCCGCTCGCCACGCCCGGCCACAGGTCGCACTTGGATTCATTGAGTGTGGCCCGTACGTAGCCGCGGCGCTGAGCCCACCAGACGTAGCGTACGTGCGCGCCGAGCTCGCGAGCCAGCAGCTGCGCCAGCTGATTCTCGAAGCCCTGTCCGGCGCGGTTGGAAAACGGCAGGTCGTTGGGGTCGGCGCACACCACTAGGGTGTGTTCATCGGCCACCGCGGGGCCGGCGGCCATCATGACCAGAAGCATCGTGGCGCTGAGCAGTGAGAGTATCGCGCGCCAGGCGGCCGCGTGAGTTCGCATCACGGCCCCTTGGTGATCGTGGTGTAGTGATTGGTGGTGTCATCGGGCGGCGACCAGCCCGAGTCCTGCGAGGCATCATGCGGGATCGGCGCGGGGGTCTGCCCCGGTGTGGGTCCGTTCTGGGCGGCAAGGGTCGCCGGCAGGGACAGCGAGCGCACGTAGGCGGCGAGTTGCCAGATCTGAGCGTCCGGAATCTTGCCGCCCCAGGAGGGCATGCCGTTGGGACGGCCCTGCACGATGCTCTGATGGATCTGGTCAAGGCGATCGCCGTAGATCCACTCATCATCCATCAGCGATGGGCCCATGCCACCGCCGCCGTTGGAATGACAGCCGCTGCAGTTGAAGGCTCCGAATAGCAGCTTGCCAGTCTGAACCGCCTGCGGATTGTCATAGTACTGGGCGCCACGTGGGTCGACCGTCACGAGGCTGTGATCCACGCCGGGGTCGAGCGCCGAGTCGATCACATAGTTGGTGTCGGAACCTTGCTGTGCCGGCAATGTCGGCTGCATGGCCCGACCGCAGCCGGCGAGCAGCAGCACGCCAAGCCCAAGTAGGATACGAGATTCAATGCGGGAGCGAGAACACATACAGCGTTCCTCCTGCCGTCGTGTACTTCGGCAGATCGGACATCACGTTGACCATTCCGAGGGCAGCCGAGCCGTCGCGCGGATCCACCGGACCTGAGACCACCGCACCCGACCAGCCGCCCACCCCCGCCAGCACAGCGATGTATTGATGGCCGTCGGGTCCCTTGTAGCTCACGGGTTGGCCGATGACACCGCTGTCGGTCTTGAAGCGCCAGGCCAGTTCGCCGGTCTTGGCATCCACGGCCTTAAACCAGCCATCCATGGTGCCGTAGAAAACCAATCCGCCACCGGTCGCCACCGTGCCCGACCACACCGGAAACATTTCCTTGTCGGCCCAGACCGGCTTGCGTGCGACCGGGTCCCAGGCCGTGAGCTCGCCGCGATTGCCACCGGGGCCGGGCTTCATGTGCACTTCGGCGCCCACGTAGGGTGTGCCGGCGATGTAGCCGACCTCCATGTCCTTTTTATCCATGCACATGTTTTCGTGCGGGATGTAGAGCAGGCCGGTTTCGGGGCTGAAGCTGCTGGGCTCCCAGTCCTTGGAGCCCGAGGCCGTGGGACAGATGTCGGTGACGTCCTGATCCTGCTTGGTGATCTTGTCGGGATTAACAATCGGGCGGCCGCTCGTCAGATCGATGCCGCGCGTCCAATTGGTCGGGCCGAACGGATCGGCCGACAGTACCTGGCCGCTGTTGCGATCGATCACGTAGAGATAACCGTTACGATCCATATGAATCAGCACTTTGTGCATCGTGCCGGCGAAGGGCATGTCGAGCAGGATCTGCTCGTTGACGCCGTCGTAGTCATGATCATCGTGCGGGGAGAACTGGTAATACCAATGCGCATCACCGCTGCCTGGATCGCGCGCGAAGATGCCCGCGGTCCATTTGTTGTCGCCGGGTCGCTGGTCGGCGTTCCAGGGTCCGGGATTGCCGGTGCCGTGATAGAGCATCTTGAGTTCGGCGTCGTAGGTCACCCAGCCCCAGACATTGCCGCCGCCGATCTTCCAGGCGTCGGGTGGCCAGCTCGTGACGCCAAGATCCTGGCCGCGAGCCGCGGCATAGAACGGCTTGAACTGCGAGCCGATCAGGACATCCTTATCGGGACCGGTGTTGTAGGCCTTCCAGTCAACCTTGCCGCTGTCCTCATCGAGCGCGATAATCCATCCGCGTACGCCCATCTCGCCGCCGGAATTGCCGACGTAGACATGCCCGTCGGCGACCGTCGGCGCCATGGTGACAGTCTCGCCGATGTTGATGTTGGCGACCCGCGTGCGCCATACCGCGGTGCCGGTTTTCGCATCGAGCGCCAGCACCTGGCCATCGAGGGTGGCGAAGATGAACCGACCTTTGTCGTAGGTGCCACCGCGGTTGACCACATCGCAGCACGCCAGACCCTGGCTCGCCGGCAGCGGCTTGGGAGCAAATTTCCACTTCAGCGGTGCCCCCGGTTTGGTGAGGTCCAGGGCATACACGTAGTTGGGATAGGCGGTGACGATGAACATGGTGTTGTCGGCGACGATCGGTGCAGCCTCCTGTCCCTTGTTGACCGCCAGCGAGAACGTCAGATCGACTTTGAGGTTCTTGGCGTTCTGCGGGGTGATCTCGGTCAGTGAGGAGAAGCGCGTGGAGGCGTAGTTCTTGGACGGCATGGTCCACTGGCCGTCGTCCACCGGCGCATTGGCCGCGCTCGGCGCCGTGCGGCCCACCTGCGGCGTGGGGGCCGCGATGGCGTGACCGATCTGCGCCAGCGTGAACACTTCGCTCTCCGGCACCGGCGCCGGCACGGTTTGTGCCAGCGCCGCCAGCGGCGCGGCGCTCACAGCGATAACAAGCATCAGGGGTCTCATCGGCGTTATTCCAGTGTGTAAAGGTAGGCGGCAATGGTTCGCGCCTGCTCGCTCGTCAGACCCATGTCGGGCATGGCGTCGCCAGGCAGCAGCTGCTGTGGGTGCTCGATCCAATTCATCATGGTGTCGGGTGTATTGGCGAAATGGCCAGCCAGGATCTGTTGGCGCGCGATCCCGGCCAGCGAAGGCCCGACGCGGCCGGTGGCGCGCGCCACGCCCGGGACGGTATGGCAGGCGGCGCAGTAGGTGCCGATCAGCGCCTTGGCTTCTGACCTCGGGTGCGACGCGGTGCCGCCGTGGCAAGCCGGCAGTCCGCACAGCAGTAGCAGTAGGCTCAGCCGGCGCATCGCGGAATGACCCCATAGGCAATGGCGGTGGCGGCCGCCGCGAGCGCGAAGCCGGCGCCGAGCAACGTGCCCCACAGAGCGAGGAAGCGGGTACGCCCCGCGCCGACTTCCATCAAATGCTCATGATCGCCCTGCGACTCGGTGCGCGTGCGCAACAAGGCTCGATAGGACACGGCGCAAGCCACCAGCGCCACGAGCACGCACAACACCATCAGGCCGATCATCGCCGGCCAGGTCCAGTCGAGTTGCGGCGCCGGTCGGGTGGCGCGCGACGTATTGGTAAAACACGGCGGGCTGGCCAGCGCGTAACCGACGCAAACTTCGATGAACCAGGCCAGCGGTCCACCCACCAGCCCGAACAGGGCCGCCAGCATGCTCACCCGGTCGCGATGCGGTGCCGGATGAGGATTCAGCGCGGCGTGATCGGCGCTCATCGCCCGAATCCAAGGTACGGTGTGATGTAGTAGGTGGTGAAGACGAACAGCCACACCACGTCGACAAAATGCCAGTAGAACACGCCCGCGGTCACGCTCAGGCGCCGACGCGGGCTGAAGTAATCAAGCACCGTCCACAGGAACAGCGCGGCCAGCACCAGCAGCCCGATCAGCACGTGCGCCATGTGAAAGCCGGTGGTGACGAAGTACAGCGAGGCGTAGTTGCTGCTGCCAAAGTGAAATGGTTTGGCGTGCCATTCATACCACTGCACGATCGCGAACACCGTGCCCATCAGGAAGGCAATGCCGAATCCCCACAGCGCCCGACCGCGGCGCCCTGTCAGGATGCCGTGTTCGCCCCACCAGGCGACCCCGCTCGATAGCAGCAGCAGGATGGTGTTGGGCAGCGCTAGCTTGAGGCTGGGGCTGGGCTCGAGCAGCCATCCCTTGGGTGTCGCGACGCCGTCGTAGAAATAGGAAAACAGCAGATAGCTGAACAACGCTGCCTCGGTCGCGATCAACGTGGCGACGCCCCAGGAGCCAAGACCCTTGCGGCCGGTCGGGCCGACTGGCAAATCGCGCGGTGCCGCCAGGACGATGTCAACCATGGGCCGACTCCACCGCGCCGGCGGGTTCCGGCTCGCGTTCACGCAGCTTGCGTCGCGGCCACAGCCAGGCGAGCAATGACAGCGCAACGATCACGCCGCCGACCCAGACGCAAGCCCAGCTCTTGAGCAGCAGACCTGCGAACGTTAGCGCCATGCCGATGGCCACGCACAGCGGTGCGAATGTGTCCCCCGGCATTTCAAGAATGATGTCGGGCGCCGCATCCAGGGACGTGGTGCCGATGACCTCCTTGCCGCTCTTAAGCTCCATGCCGCGGCTCAACGAGGAGCGCGCTTGCGTTTCCTCAAGCCGGCCCTCCCACAGCGGATGGCGCGAAGCCACGGTCGGGATCACGGCGAAGTTGTACGGTGGGGGCGGCGAGGACACGCTCCATTCCAGCGTCGGCGCATCCCATGGGTTGTCGCCTGCCACGGCGCCGTGCTTCAGGCTTCTGAATACGTTCACGACCAGCAGCAGCACGCCCACGGCGAGCACCAGGCTGCCGATGCTGGTGATCAGATTGAGGGTGTCCCAACCCATACCATCGGCGTAGGTGTAAACACGCCGCGGCATTCCGAGCAGTCCGGTCAGGTGCATCGGCAGGAATGCGACGTTGAAGCCGATGAACATGGTCCAGAAGTTCCAGCGTCCCAGGCGCTCATCCATCAGGCGGCCGGTCATCTTCGGAAACCAGAAATAGACTGCACCGACGACCGGAAATACATTGATGCCGATCAGCACATAGTGGATGTGCGCCACCACGAAATAGGTGTCGGTCAATTGCCAGTCAACCGGCACGCTGGCGGTCATGAAGCCTGATACACCGCCGATCACAAACAGCACGATCATCGAGGAAAAAAACAGAAACGCGGTGGTGGTGACCGGGCGGCCCAGGCGAATGGTGGCAAGCCAGGCGAACACCGCGACCGCGGAGGGCACCGTGATCGCAATCGAGGCCCCGGAAAAAAAAGACAGCCCCAGGCTCGGCAGACCGGTCGCGAACATATGGTGAACCCAGACGCCAAAGCCGAGGATCATGGTCGCCACGGTCGATAGCGCGACCACCGAATAGCCTACCAGCGGCCGGCGGCAAAAGACCGGCAGTGCATCCGAGGCCATCCCCATGGCCGGCAGGACGATGGCATAGACCCAGGGATGGCCAAAGATCCAGAACAGGTGCTGCCACAGCAACGGCTGGCCGCCGTTGCCGGCATCAAAGAAGTGGGTGCCGAACTGGCGGTCCATCCACAGCATGAAGAACGCCAGGCTTACCGCGGGAACGACGATCAGGTTGGCCACATTGGCGGTCAAGGTCCCCCAGACCAGAATCGGGATGCGGTTGATGGACATGCCCGGCGCGCGCAGGCGCATGGCGGTGACGATGAAGTTGGCGGCGCCGATCGTGACCGAGACGCCCAGAAACACCATGCCGAGGGAATAGAAGTCCTCGTTCAGGCCTGGGTTGTAGTCACGCGCGGCGTAGGGCACGTAATTGAACCAGCCATCATTGGGGCCGTTGCCGGTCAGAAAGCCCACATACAGAAAAATACCGGCGGCCAGGTAGATCCAGTAACTCAAGGCATTGAGTCGTGGAAATGCCATATCGCGGCTGCCGAGCAGCAGCGGCCACAGGTAGTTGGAGAATCCGGACAGGATCGGCGAGGCATACAGAAAAATCATCGTCATGCCGTGCGTCGAGAACAGCTGATCGTATTGATTGGGGGTCAGCAGCGTTCGGTCGGGTCCGGCCAGTTGCAGGCGCATGGTCAGCGCCTCGATGCCACCGAGTACCAGAAACACGAACGCCGTCACGATGTAGCGGATGCCGATCTTTTTGTGATCGACCGTGCTGAAAAAGCCAGCCAGGCCGGGAGGGCTTTCCCAGAGACTGTGCAGGCGATGCTCGAGTGCCTCGGCCACAGGTCCGACACTCGGTGTGCGCACGTTGGCCGGATTCATTGCAGCGTCTCCAGGTAGGCGCGCAGATCGGACAGCTGCTGGCCCGAGAGAAATTGATCCGGCATCAGCGAGCCCGGCTTGACGCCCTGCGGATGCTCGATCCAGCCGAGCAAATTGCCCGGATTATTGACCAGTGCGCCGGCGGCGATCAGGCGGCGGCTCATCAGGTGGGTCAGATCCGGTGCGTAGCGTGCGCCGGCGCTCGTGCCGCGCACCGTATGGCACAGGCCGCAGCGGTACACCACCAGCTGCATGCCGCGCTGCTGCGCGTCCGAGGCCGGGGCGGGTGCGGGCTGGAGCTGGTGGCTGCGCCAGCGCTCGAAGTCATCGCGACTCTCGGCCACCACCTCGAACCCCATGTGGGCGTGCTGAAAGCCGCAGTACTCGGTGCACTGCCCCTGGTAACGGCCCGGTTGGCGCGCCTGCAGCCAGCTGGTATTGGTCTGCCCCGGAATCGTATCGGTCTTTCCCGCGAGCTTGGGCACCCAAAAGCTGTGAATGACATCGGCGCCATGCAGTCGCACCTGCACTGGGACACCCACCGGAATGTGAATTTCATTGGCGGTACGGAACGTCTCTGAGGGCCCGGCACCGTGATACACCGCTTCCCACCACCACTGATGTCCGGTCACGTCGAGTGTGAGCGCGGGCTGGCCGAAGGGGGCGGCCACTTTGGCGAGGGCCACCATGGTCCAGACCAGCGTCACCAGCAGCGGCAGCGCCGACAGCCACAGGCCGAATTTGATCCAGCGAACGCCGTTGTCGCCCTGCTGCACCGGAATCGACCGCATCGCCTCGGCGCCACCGCGTGCGCCGGCGCGCCTCAACCCCCGCCACAGCAGCCAGGTGATCACCACGCAGACGATGATCGAGATGATCAGTGTCAGGTAGGTCAACGGTAAGGTAATGTCCGCGCGTGTCCCGGCCGAGCTCAGGTAAGCGAGCGGGGTGGCGCTCACGAGGGTTCAGCGGAATCGAGCGCCATCCATAGGCGCCGCAGCGAGCGCACGCTCGCCCACAGGAACAGGCCCACGCCGGGCACCCACATCAAAACGCCGCCGAGCTGCTGATCCTGAAGCGGCGTGTAGCCCCAGAGTCCAGCGGTCGCCAGGTGCGACAGGTACAGCGGCCGAGCGGCGAAGGTCAGGACCGCGCCCAGCAATCCCATCTGCAACGAGCTGAGCAGCGCCGCGGCGAGCACATCCAGTGTGTGCGCGTCACGATGCTGCAGCAGTTCGCGCCACAGCAGAATGCCGCTGCCAAACAGCGTGACATGCATCGACCAGTAGAGGCTGGTGGATTGGAACGTGGCGTCATAGGGAATCGGCATGTGCCAGAACCACAGCGCCACCAGAAACAAGGCGGCACTGGCCCACAGCGGCCAGATGTGCCGGGCCGTCACCGCTTTGGGCCACGCCATCGCGACCAGCGGCGCGGCCACAAGCAGCAGCAGCATGTGCTGCGCGACTCGAGCCGAGAACAACGATACCGACAGCGCGCACAGCGGCGAGAGCAGGGCGGCGGCGGCAACCAGCCAGCCGGCGATGGCCAGGAAACGCTTATCTGGCTCAGTACGCAGTGCGCGCAGGTGAAGCAGTAGCAGTACGATGAGCGCTGCGATCAGGATGGGATCAAGATTGAATCGGTGCCAAAGGTCGCCGGGGAACGGCGGAGAACCGCAATAAGGAATATGCGCAGATGCGCCCGTCATCGACCGTCCCCGCGGCACTCACAGCTTGAGCGCTGCATATTGAATGCAAGTCGGGAGCTGCAATCCGTCGGAGGATTGCTCGAACGCACGTCAGAGTGCCGGCAGTAACACCAGTGCCCAGTGTGTCGAAAGCGCCACGCCGATGAGCGCGGCCCGGGACGTCACACCAAGGCTTGAATTGCCGGATAAACGAGCGAGGCGCCTTGCGCCATAGCAGCCTTGGTCAGCAATGCCGGTGCTGGGTGGGCAGGACTCATGAGATGAAAAACGCTGCGGCCGTTATGCAGCAGGTAATCGGCGACGATCCGGCGATGGCAGCGCCACCAGAGCGCTTCTGAGCACATGATTGCACAGCGCTGCAGCGCGCTTAATTCCAGCAGGCGTGTCAAGCCTGCGTGAAACTCATCGGACAAGGCGTGATCTGCATAGTTGTGAAAACTTTGGTGAGTCCAAAAAGAATTAACATCGGGCGCAATGGTCGTCGATTTTCTACGCCGTCCTCCCAGCTCCCCGATCTGCGTGTAGCCGATCTGCGAGGGAGCAAGCTCCTGTGGCAAGGCGTCGAAGTTGAACTGCGGGTTGGTGCCTGAGCGCGGCATGCTTCGGATATCGACCACCGTCTCGACGTTGCCGATACGAAGCAGCTCGACGAACTGAAGGATGCTCCTTGTCGAATGGCCTATCGTGTAGATCGGATGAGGTGGCTCCATCGAGCCTATGATGGGGTGCTAGTCGCTTAGATTGCACGCCAGCCTCGATCCGCCTTAAAGTCCGGCTCCATGCGCGTCGCTCTCATTGGTGCCACAGGAAACATCGGCAGCCGGATTCTCGCCGAGCTGCTGCGTCGAGGCGGCCATGAGATCACCGCGATAGCGCGTCAGCCGAGCGGCGCGGGCCAGAGGTCGGCGGTGCGCTGGGTCAGCGGTGACGTCACGGATCCTGCGCCGCTGACAGAAGTGCTGCGTGGCCAGCAGGCCGTCATCAGCTCGATTCCGTATGCCCCCGGCTACGCGCACAAGGTGTTGAGTGTGGTGCGCGCCTCGGGGGTCAAGCGCTACATCGCGGTCGGTGGAGCGGGCTCGCTGGAGATAGCGCCCGGCAAGCTGCTCAAGGACTCAGGACAGATCCCGGCCGAGTGGATGCCGGCGGTCAATGAGGCCAGCGCCTTGCTCACGCTGTTGCGGCAGGATAAAGCGCTCGATTGGACGTTCTTCTCCCCGGCAGCACTGATTGGCCCGGGGCCTCGTACCGGCAAATTTCGCTTGGGCACCGATCAACTGGTTGTGGGAAGCGATGGCAAGAGCTCGATCTCGTATGACGACTACGTCATCGCGCTGGTCGATGAGCTCGACAATCCGCAACACCTACGCGCCCGGTTCACGATCGGGTACTAGGCGCCGAGCTGGTTTTGGGGCCGGTCTGGGCACGATCGCAGGATCGGACAAAAACCAATGCAAAAAGTGCTAAGATAGCGCTCGATCGTCGACGTCCCTGATCCAATGCTCCCCTCCGACAGGAGGCGCCGAGATTGGACCCGAGCCACCTGCGATCAGGTGGCAGGAATGCGGTTTGATTGCTGTACCTGCCGGGTTAGATAGCGCTCCTGGCATTGGAGTCGTTGTCTACATGGCTAGGAGTGTCTGTGGCGAATGATAGCTTCAGGGGTCGCATCGTGTATGGCACGGTGCAGGCGGGCGAGAGTACCGCGGATTTTCGCACACGGATGGCGGCGCGCCAGGCCGAGGAACTCGAGCATTGGCAAAAGCAACTGGCCGAGCAAACCTCGGTGCTCAATTCGCCCTCTGAAAGAATACGGGTTTGGGAGCGTCGCCACCAAATCGATCTGCCTCTGGACCCCGGGCATCGTTTGATCAAATTGATCGCGTCCAATACCGGACTGAGCGCCGAGGACGTGTATGCCGAGCAACGGCTGCGTGCCGAGGCGCGGGTCAACGTCGTTAGCTCCCCGACATGAAAGTTGCCGTCCGCAAAAGCGCCAATCCAGCCACGCAGCGACGCGAACTGATGCTGAGCGAGCGCAACCGGGCGGCGGCCCTGCGCCGCGCCTATCCCGATGTGGCGCAGCTTCGCATCGAGTTGGTCTTCAGCAATTTGTCCGACCACACACCGTCGCCACAGCGGCACACCCTTTATCCGGCCGCGCCGGCTTACTTTCGGTTCGCTTGCCCATGCGCTGACTGTGATGCCGACTTCGACCTCATGCCTGCCGTCGCCAAGTTGCTCGATGGCCCCTCGGGCCGCAAGCGCTCCGCAACCGTCAGCGGCCAGATGTCTTGTCAGGGGGTTCGGCTGCGCGATCGGGCGGGTAGCAGCGCCTGTTCGATGCAGCTGAATTTTCAGCTGGTCGCCGCGTTCCCCAACAGCAGCGATTGAATTCTCAGATCGGGCCGTGAGGCTCGCTGCGGAGCCGAAAACTCAGCTTCATCTGACACCCGATGTGATGCGCGGCGTGATCACGAAATCGCACCCCGTGGCACGACAACGAGCCATCGACACTGGCGACGCGCTTGGGCGCCGCGCCGGTCGTCATCAACGTGGTGACTGCATCGGTCAGATCGAACACCCCGTCGCAATCCGCGCACGGGCAGGCAAAACGAAAGAAAGCCGGTGCCGCCGCGTAGAGCGTACGCTGTTGCGGCGAGGGCGGCGGTGAGCGCGCATTGGGGTCGTTGAAAACCAGCTCAATGCGTAAGTGTTCGATGTCTGGAAAGATCTTGCTCAATGATTCCGCGCGCAGGTGTTCGTTCATCAACTGCGCGCGCCTCGGCAGCATGCCGTTCGGGCTTTTTCGCACAGCGATTCTCATATCAGGTCGCCGGCGCGGTTGCCGCGAGCTGACTCGGCCAGTTTGGCAACAGGCATTGATCACTATAGCAAATCTGGTGGCTACTGCGCCGTAGCGGGGCGATTTCCGCCCGGTACTGGCGCTGGTGGAGTAAAATGCGAAAGAGCACGCAAGCCAGTGCGACATCGGGAATATCTTGGTCAAGCGCAACTACCGACAAGCCAAGCGTCAAAAGGAAGAGGCGAGAAAGACCCGGCAGCTGCAGAAGCAGCAACGCCGCTCGGATCGGTCGACCGGCGAGCCCACCGCCAGCGTGACAGGCGAATCCGACACCGCGAATGATCAGGCCAGTGACCCCGCTGCGGTAACCGATCCGAAGTCTGGCCGATCACGCTAGACGCCCGCCGGCGCAAGCCCCGCAAATCGCCGTTCCACCTGCCCGCTCCAGCCGGGCGGCCGGGCGATGGTAGGCCGGCGCTGCTCTAATTCAAGCTGCGGCACCGACAACTATGCGCCCGAAGAGACTCGTGACTTCGGCGCCGGCGGTTACGGTAGGGCCATGCCTGCCGACAACTCCAATGTGTCACTTATTCCCTCCTCCAGGTTCGACTTTCGCGCTGGGGCATCGCCGGTTGATCCGTGGGCGCGAGCGCGGCGCAAATTCCTGAAGCTTTTCCCACGCGGCTTTCGCGACCAAACCTACCTGGCCTGGGAGCGCGACTACAAGTGGAGCGCGCATCGCGAGTGGCTGGCGCAACTTGATCATTCAGCGCTGACGCGGCTGCTGCGGCAGGGAAAATATTTGCAGGTTGCTTCGATCGCGGTCCGGATCGAATCCGGTCGCAGTCTCCTATTCTCGTTTGAGAAGATGGCACTTCGCGATGCCGTCCGAGAAGAACATGGCGCACGACTCTTTGCCGAGGGACTGGGCGCGTTTCTGTATGGCTCTGAACTGCCGGCGCGCCGTTTTGAGAATTGGTGCAGCGCTGTGGCCGCCCTGCCACGAAGGCAGACGCGCGTGCTGACCTGGCCGCTGGTTACCGTTTTTGGTTTTCTTGCTCGGCCGCGAGCCCATGTCTTTCTCAAGCCGCTTGCCATGAAGCGGGCGGCCGGAAAGTTGGGCTATGACTTGCAGTACAGCCCGCGGCCTAATTGGAGGACCTACAGCAGCTTTCTTGGATTGGCCAGGGGCACAAGAGCTGCCATCAGCGATCTGCGGCCGCGAGACATGATCGATGTGCAATCGTTTCTGTGGGTGCTGGGTTCAGACGAATACAACTAGATGGCCCGGCCCGATGTCGGGCCAGGCCACGCAGTGAGTCGTCGGACCCGTTAAGGACCGGCTTACTTGGCGCCGGCGGGCTTGGTGGGCACCGCGTCGGGCCCGGTGCCCTCAGTGATCAGCTTATCCAGATCCGGCGAGCCCGAATTCGAGGTCTGGTCGGGTGTGGTCTGTTGCCGGCTGCCGCTCTCCTTGGGACGACCCGGCGTACGCTGTTCGGTATCCGCCGGCGCGTTGGATGATGGCTGTCGAGGTTGATCCATGATGGCTCTCCTTCAAAGGTTAAGACTATAGAGTCAGAGCTGCTTCGCACTGGCGCCAGCCGCGGCCGCGACGCTAGCGTAGTTGTCCGCTGGTACCGAGCCCGACTTGTGGTCGCCGCACAGGCGTAACCGACGCTGAGGGTTCGGTGACGCCCATATAGCGCAGGAATTCTTCGCGGTAACGTTCCGTGAGCCGCTCCTGATCGACGGGCAGCAGCTTATCCTTGAGCTCCAGAAACCAGGTGCCCTCTTCCTCATAGACGTGGTGCGCGACGGCTCCCCTGAGATGCTCGAGCTTGTCCAGGTAGTCCTGGGTTAATGGCTCGAGGTCTTCGAGCAGACCCAGTTGCACCTTGGCGGCGGACTGTTCCGTGTAGGCCTTGGTGGAGTGGGCTTTCTCGTCGACGCTGACCAGGGCCGGGTAAATGACCGCTTCCTCGGCCACCGAATGACCGGTCAGCAGCGCGGCCAATTGCTTCTGGGCAGCTCGCTGGACCGGGGCGCTTGCGGCGCTCTTAACCGACTCAAAGGCCGCCTCGATCTGCAGATGGTGCTCCAGTATCAGGGCAAGCCAGTCGTTGTCGCCGGCGGCCTGCTGAGCTTTGCGCCGAGCATCGGCACGAGCCTTGGCACTTTCGGGCGGTGTCACCGCGGCAATGAATTTATCGAGTACCGACATGATCACCTCGTGCTAACCGGCAGACCAGCGGGAGGGCGATGGAGCCGGACTGTACCCAGCCTCTACCGGGGCTGCTGTAGGGCAGAGCAGCGTGTTCGACCCCCAAGGGCGGTGTAAGTCGCCTGCGAACTTGCGCCATCCCTCGGTAGGAATCGTGTACCTCTTGAAGCTCCCCTGGATGGCCCCACTTCGCCGCTTGCATGCGTACGTTGTTGGAGATATTCGCGCTCTGCTACCTGCTGCCGCTGCTCGTCTCAGCGATCCTGTACTGGTTTCGCGGACGAGGCGCCGACTGGCGTTCCGCGGATCGCTCCAGCGCGCGCCTGCTGATCCCGGCGCGGCGCAATCTTGAGGCGGTCGTGCGTATCTTTTCAGCGCGCACGGTGAGCTGGCGCGGCATCATCGCGACGCACAGTTGGGTGGTGATCAAGGACGCGCACGCTCGCGCTTACGAGCGATTCGACTACACCGCCTGGGGAGCGCCCATCTGGAAAGATCGCTTTGTGCCGGACGGGCGTTGGTTTGGCAGTGCGCCCGAGATTGTCTTTGCAGCAGACGGCGCCATCGCCGCACGCATGATCCCGACGATAAGGGCCACCGTGCGCGACTATCGCTTTCCCCATCCGGGTGACTATCGTCTGTGGCCGGGGCCAAACGCCAACACCTTCGTGGCCGCCGTCATGCAGTCGGTATCGATGAAGGCGGCGCTGCCTCCGACCGCGGTCGGCAAGGATTTCCCGTATGACGGCCACTGGCTCGGTTGGACGCCTTCGAAAACGGGCGTGCGGCTGAATCTTGGCGGCTACCTCGGCGTTACGGTGGGGTGGTATGAGGGCATTGAGCTCAATGTCATCGGCGCGGTCGCGGGACTGGATATCCGCCGCCCCGCCCTCAAGTTCCCGGGGGTCGGCCGTCTGGGCATGGCGCTGCATTCATGCTGTCCGCCCGTCATCGAGCAAGGCCAGCCTGCCGAGCGCCGAGTTTTCCGAGGCGATCGCTGAGGCCCGTCCGGTCCTACGTCATCTATCGACTTGGTTACCTAGGCCTCGCTAGCGGCCAACCGTAGACTTCGTCTCCACAGTCCAGGAGACGACCCATGAACAAGCTGGCATGGATGATAACGCTCGCGTTTGCTTTCCCGCTGCAGGCGATGTGCGCCGACAAGTCTCCCGACGAATCCTTCTACAAGGAAGCCGCGGAAGGTGGCCTGTCCGAGGTCCAGCAGGGCCAAATGGCCCAGGAAAAAGGCCAGAGCGCAGCGGTGAAAGACTTTGGCGCCATGATGATTCGCGATCATTCGGCCGCCAACGAAAAACTCAAGGGCGTCGCCGATGCCAAAGGCATCAAATTGCCGACCATGCCGGGCGCGAGCGAGATGGCTTCCATCGGAAAACTGAAAGTGCTCTCCGGGGATAGCTTCGACAAGTCGTATATCAAGGGCATGGTCAAGGATCACGAGGACGATATCGCGGCCTTCGAAAAGGAGGTCAAGACCGGCAAGGATCCGGAGGCGAAGCAATTTGCCTCCTCGACCCTGCCAACACTGCGCGCGCACCTGGACAAGATCCGCTCGATCGCATCATCGGCCGGCATCGATACCAAATGAAGGACTGAACGCCGCGCCGAAGAGGCGTTCTAGCTGCCGGAGGAAACCATGGCGAGGAAGTACGGCAAGGGCGCTGGCCGCAAAGTCAAACGGGCCATGCATGAGATGAAGAGCGGCAAGCTCAAGAGCGGCCGCTCGGGCAAGAAAGTGAAGAGCCGCAAGCAGGCCGTCGCGATCGGGCTGTCAGAGGCGCGTCGAGCCGGAAAGAAAGTCCCGAAGAAAAAGTAGCGGTCTTAAGGTGAAGACCCCGAGACGCGCCAGACGCGGTTGCCGGTATCGTCCGCGATCAGCAGCGAGCCCTGGCCGTCCACTGCCAGGCCCACCGGCCTACCTCGCGCTTGATCGTTGTCCACCAGAAAGCCCGTGACCACGTCCTCGGCCGGTCCGGCCGGATGGCCGTTCTGGAATGGGATGAAGATCACCCGGTAGCCATTCAGAGTGCTTCGATTCCAGCTGCCGTGCTCGCTGACGAAGGCCCCTCCACGGTAGTGCGCCGGCAGATTGCTGCCGCTGTAAAAGACCATTCCCAGCGCCGCCACGTGCGAACTTAAGGCGTAATCGGGGGCAATGGCCTTAGCCACCAGATCCGGGCGCTGCGGCTGCACGCGCGGATCCAGATGCTGACCGTAGTAGCTGTAAGGCCAGCCGTAAAAGGCGCCGTCGCGCACCGAGGTCAGATAATCGGGCACCAGATCCGGGCCGAGCTCGTCGCGCTCGTTGATCACGGCCCAGAGCACATGCGTCTGCGGCTCGAACTGCAGCCCGTTGGGATTGCGAAGGCCTTTGGCGTATTCGCGGTGCGCGCCCGTGCTGCGGTCGATCTCCCAGACCGAGGCGCGTCCGACCTCGGCCTGCATGCCATTCTCGGTGATGTTGCTGTTGGAGCCGACGCCAGCGTAGAGCTTGCTCCCATCCGGGCTCGCCGTCAGGCTCTTGGTCCAGTGATGATCGATCGGACCGCCCGGCAGATCGCACAGCTTGTCGCCGGGTTCGGTGATCTGTGTCTGGCCGGTGATGTAGTGATAGCGCATGACCGCATCGGTGTTGGCGACATAGAGCTCATCGCCGACCAACACCACCCCAAAGGGGGAGTTGAGATGGTCGATGAACACCGTTTTCTGATCCGGCAGGCCATCGCCGTTGGTGTCGCGAAACAACAGAATTCGCTGACCCGGTTCGGTGCGGGAGTGCGCCGTCTTCTCGACCCAGTTCATGAGTAGCTCTTTGGGTCGGCTGACGGGCCCGGGCGCGTGGCCGCTCTCCACCACCAGGACATCACCGTTCGGCAGCACGTATAGAGAGCGCGGGTTCGCAAGATCCGTGGCAAAGCCCTGCACCCTCAACCCTGACGCCACCGTCGGTGTCGCGCCGCCGCTCCAGCCAATAACCTTGGCCACGTGCATCGGCGGTGATAAGTACTGATGAATCGCGGGTAGATAGGGATCAGCCCCCATCTGCCGGTGCGGATCGGTCGGCGCAGGCCCGCAGGCGGCAAGGGACAGCAGAAGGACGGTCGATGAGCCGCCGACGAGCGCAGCAGACTTCATGGGCGCTCGTCCTGCCGTACGCCCACTCCGTGACGGTACACCATGGTCCAGCCGTTCCAGCCGGTTACGAGCAGAATCAGTACCACGATCGCGGACAGGATCAGTCCGGTGGGCACGACCGAGGTATAGGCGTCGCGGGAGTGAATGAATGCATTGAAGATCGAAATAATTATGACGGTGACATTGCCCACCACGTGAATCCAGGCGGCGTGCAGCGTGCGAATGCGGCAATCGCCCAGGAAGTCGATCAGTCCCGCTACGATCGCGAATACTGAGACGATGAGGCCCACTACCAGCAGCCACGCGGACATGTCCGCCCACAGCATGTTCGCCGTCTGCCAATAGACGATGTCGGTGACCAGCGTCGCCACAAAACACACGATCGGAATGGGCACCAGCATCACGTGGAGCGGATGACCGGCGATACTCGCTGTCGAGCGCGGCGCAGAACGGACGGTTGGATCAGCCATAAGGTGCTGCGGCACCCTAGCAATATTCCAACAAGCAAGCTGACGGCGAAGCAGCCGGCGTTGCACCGCGATTGCTCCTACAGAAAGCGCGGCCGCGCGCTCGATGACCCTCTTTTTAAGCGCGCACTGACCTTCCACAGTGGCGTCTACTGACGCGACCAGCCGGAGCAGCAGCGTATCTATATAAGAGTGTCGACAAATCCCAAGGAGACGCTGTGACGGCAATCACCACCGAGACGCCGAAAAAGCCGGTCCCGACAACGGATCCCATCCCGCCCAGGCCCGATGCGCCGCAGCCTGTCCCACCGCAGCCGCCCATCAGCGATCCGCCCGGGGCCGATATGCACGATCCGGCGGAGCCTGTGCCCATGGATATGGGCACGCGGTGCCTTCATTCGAAAGCCAGCGAGGAGTGCCGTGCAACTGCCTGATAAGTAACACTAACCTGCTTATCGAATATCTGACCGGGCGTGTTCTGTCATTTGCTGCACCCGGTGTGCGCCCGAGCCCGTAGGATCATGCGTCGGGGGGGTACGACGTTGGCATTCGGCGCGGCGGGCATCAAACCAAGAAGCAGATCGAGCTGGCTGGCACTGCCGGTGTTGCTGTTCGCGCACCTGAGTGCTCAGGCACAAGCCCCGCAACCGGTCCTGCAGCGTGGCTACGATCCGGGCGTCACCGGCGCCACCTTAAGCGAAACGACGCTGACCACGTCGAACATCTCCATGCACTCGTTTGGGTCATTGTTCACCTTGCCGGTGGATGATGTGATTTACGCGCAGCCTTTGTACGTTCCGAATGTCGTGATTGCTGGGCAGGGCACCCACAACGTCGTGTACGTGGCGACGATGAGCGACACGCTGTACGCGTTCGATGCCGACGTGGGTGGCGAGCTCTGGTCGGTGAACTTCGCCAACAGCGTCGGGGAGAGCCCGGTCGACTACGACAACTTCTCCTACGCAGGCAATCAGAACATCATCGGCAACAACGGCATTCTGAGCACGCCGGTGATCGATCTGTCGACCAATACGCTGTATCTGGTCGCCTTGACGCTCGAGAACGGCACGATGGCCTATCGCCTGCACGCCGTGAACATTACCGACGGCGCCGAAGTGCACGCGCCGGGCGCCACGATCAGCGGCAGCTACCACGGCATTACATTCAATCCGCGCAATTCGAGTCAGCGTGCCTCGTTGACACTCGCCGGCGGCCAGGTGGTGTTCGGGTTCGCCGCCGTGGAAGCGGAGTCGGCCGGCGAGGGCGTCGGCTGGGTGTTTGCCTATAGCAAGAGCACGCTGCAGCGAAGCGGCATCTTCGCGACCGAGTCGGCCGGTAACGGTGCCGGCGTGTGGCAGTCCGGTCGCCCGCCCGTCGTTGATGCCGATGGCTACGTGTACGTGTTCACCGGCAATGCGTACGGCAACGGCTACGACGGCGTGAATAACTTCAGCGAAAGCGCCTTGAAGCTCGATTCGGGCAACGGCCTGCATCTGGTGGACTGGTTTACGCCGAGTGCCTGGAGCTCGATGGACACCGACGACCAGGATCTGAGCAGCTCCGGTCCGATGTTGGTGCCGGGGACCAACCTGCTGGTCGGGGGTGGCAAGACCGGCTTGATGTACGTGCTCGACACCGGCGACCTCGGTCACTACAACGCCAACGACAGCCAGATCGTGCAAGTGAATCGGGTCTCCACGCATGGCATGAACGCCGGGCCGGTCTACTGGCAGCGCTCCAACACCCACGGCGGCCCGCTGCTGTACAGCTGGCCGGGGCACGATAATGTCAAGGCCGTTGCGTTCAACGGTTTCACGTTCGCGACCACGGCCGTCCAACAGGGCGGGCCGCAGCCCACCTGGCCTGGCGGCGTGCTCGCGCTGTCCGCCAATGGCAGTCAGTCCGGCAGCGGGGTGCTCTGGGGTGTCATCGTCAGCAGCGGCGATGCCAATAACGCTCCGCCTGCGCCGGGGACGCTCTATGCGTTCGATGCCGGTGATCTCAGCAACGAACTGTGGGACACCAGCCAGAATGCATCGCGCGACAGCTTTGGAAACATCGGCAAGTTCGTCCCACCCCTGATCGCGAACGGCAGGGTCTACCTTGCGACCTGGTCCAATCAGGTGGTGGTGTACGGACTGCTGTCGACGTTGTCGGTATCGAAGATGTCGTTGTCGTTCGGCAACCAATTGCTCAACAGTGCGAGTACGCCGTTGTCCGTGACGGTCACCAATACCGGCGTGGTGCCCCTGTCCATAAACAGCATCTCGCTTTCCAACCCCAGTCCGCACCCGTTCTCCCAGATCAACAATTGCGGCTCCTCGCTGGCGCTGCAAGCCCACTGCACGATCAACCTGGTATTCAATCCCAACGCCACCGGTATGGCGACGGCCACGCTCAGCATTGCGACGGGGGCCGGGACCGGTACCCAGACCGTGTCACTGTCGGGTACCGGCGCCTCGCCGACCTATTCGGTGTCTGCGACCTCGCTCGCGTTCGCCAGTCAGGCTCTCAATACGGCCAGTGCGCCGATGCCGATCACCGTCACCAACACCGGCTCGGTCGCGCTGCCGATCACCAGCATCTCGCTCTCGAGCAGCAGCCCGCAGCCGTTCTCGCAGACCAATAACTGCGGCGCGGCTGTCGCGGTGGGGTCCGGTTGCACCATCAATGTCGCGTTCGATCCGGCATCGCCTGGTGCGATCGCGGCGAGTCTTAACATCAATGCCGGCACGACGGCGTCGCATGTCAGCCTATCCGGGACGTCTCCTACCAGCCAGACCACACTGGTCGCCAGTGCCCAGAGCGTGACGGCCGGCATGCCCGTGACCTTGACGTGGTCGAGTGCGGTCGGTTCGAGCTGCTCGGCCTCCGGTGGCAACAGCGCCGATCACTGGAACGGTGCACTGGCCGCCAACGGCAGCCAGGCCGTGACCGAGTCGGCCGCCGGTCAGTATCTGTATGGGCTGAGCTGCAGCGCGCAGGGAGCGAGTTCCAGTGCCAGCGTGGCGGTCGCCGTGACGGTGCCCGCGGTGACGCTGACGGCATCCGCGAGTGCGATCGACGTGGGGCAGTCGGTGACGTTGACCTGGAATTCTCACAATGCCAGCAGCTGCGCAGGTACCGGCGGGCTGGCGGGCGACTCCTGGGACGCAGCCCAGCCGCTGCAGGGCACTGCCACCCTGGACTTGGGAACTGCCGGCATGGTGGTATTCACGCTGACCTGCTCCTCGGGACCGAAGTCCGCGGCGGCGACGGTGACGGTGAACGTGAAGACCGCATCGTCCACCAGCGGCGCGAGTGGAAACTCCGGTGGTGGTGGGGGCGGTGGAGGCGGAGCGCTGTCTCCGATCGAACTGCTGCTGCTGGGGCTGCTCGGAATGCAGACCGTGCGGCGGCGACGTCTCAGCCGTGCGACAGGGGCCTCGACCGCAGTTGCGCGGGATCTGCACCGGGCTGCGTCATCTGATGCAGCAGCTCCCCATACGCTGAAGCCATCGCTTGGACAGCGGGTTTCGACCATCGCGCTGCGTTGGCGATGAGGGCGCCGGAGAGCCTGCCACCGTTGTTACGAAGCACGAAAAGCAGATCGTGGTTGTTCCGATAGGTATAGCCAGCGCTAGACAATGCGGCCCGGCCCAAGACGCGCACACTGAACCCCTCCCATGCTGATTGCGCGGGTTGCGCGCCGACTTCGACGTAGTTGAAGAGCACCTGAAATGCAGCGGTCGCAGGATAGAGGCTCGCCGGTAGGTCACTGGAGGCGATCATCCGCGAGACTTCCTTGCTCGCCCGTCCCAGAAGATCCGAGAGCGTGGCGACCCCAGCCAGGTCGATCCTGAGCGCGCAGGTATTGGTGAGCATTCCGAACACGTCGCGAAGCTCCTGTTCGCGATTTCGGAAGTCGTAAGAACTCGATATCGTGATGTCTAAGTGTCCGGACGCCCTCGCCAGGAGCAGAACGAAAGCACTGTAGTAAAAGACGAAGCCGGTGCAGCCGTGTCGCATCGCAGCGCGGCGAGCCTCTGCGCTCACGGCGTCCGGGACGTCAAGCAATGCGATGTGGCAGGCAAAGGCAGTCTCGGCACCGGGCCGTTCGTCTGCCGCGGGTCGAATCGGGGCAGCGCTGCCCGCGAGGTGCCGCGCCCAATGCTGCTTGAGCCCTTCGGCGTGCGGACCCGACAGCACTCGCTCCTGCCAGTCGGTAAAATCGACGTACTGCAGGGCCGGCCGCGGCGGCGGATCGCCTCCGGATGCGATGGCGGCGTAGATCGTGCGCAGATCCGACCAGGCCACGCCAACCGAAGCTGCGTCCGAAATCACGTGATCGAACACGACCAGAAAGAAGAAGCGTCGCTCCGCCAGCTTCACCACCGCCGCCCTGAGCAACGGGGCGCTGGCCAGGTCGAACACTTGTCTGACTTCGTCGGCCAGAATCGAAAGTCCCTTCGGTCGACGATTGCGCTCGGGTAGCCCGGTGAGATCGTGGACGCGCACGTCGATTGGCAAGCGCGGAAGAATAACCTTCGAGTCTCTTCCGTCCGAGACTGAGAACTTCGAGCGCAAGACATCGTGCCGCATGCTCAATTCGCCGAGTGCGATGGTAAACACGTCCGGCCGAAAGTCGCCGTCGGCTTCGCCCGCCAACCAGACGCTGCGCCCATCGCTGTCTGGCGCGGCACGCGACAGTTGCAGTCGCCGCCGTTCGAGCTGCGAGACGGGAATCGGCGCGTCGGATGAGCGCGGAACCATCGGCACCGACCATCGCTGGGCCTCCAAAGCCTGGTTGCTCGATTGGCCCGTGTCATCCGCACCGCTCTGCGCGAGATGCGCGCTTAAGTCGGCGAGCGTCGGGTGACTCCATATCAGCGAGTAAGACACGCTCCTGCCAAGCCATCGCCCCAACGCGGCGATCAGGTCAACGCTGCCGAGCGAATTCAACCCGTACTCGGCGAGCGGGCGGGTTGATTCGATCGGGGGCGCAGAAATCGCGAGCATGGCGCCAAGCGCCTCGCGCAGCCAGGCTTCGATTTCGGTCCGGCTGCGCTTCATGGCAATGGGCGAATCGGTCTGCACCGTAGGCAAGCGCTCGGGTGGCGCGCGCAACAGCTTGCCGCTGGATGTGGTGGGCAACGTGGACACGAAGCGCACCACCACCGGGACCATGACGGGCGGAAGCGATGCGCGTGCATGGCGGATCAGCGCCGGAGCGTCGGCAGCACCGGCCCTGCCTACGACCCAGGCTACCGGCACCGGCTCTGCGCCGGGACCGAGCTCCGGCGTGACCAGGCACTTGAGCACGTCAGGGTGCGACTGGATCACCGCTTCGACCCGCTCCGGAATGACCTTTTCGCCGAAGCGCTTGAAGATGCCGTCAATCCTCCCCAGATAACTGAACAAATCTCCGTCAACCTCGAAATAATCGCCGGTTCTGAGCTTGCCGTCAGGAAACCGAGCAGCGGTCGCAGCCGGATTATCCAGATAGCCTGCCGCGACGTTGGGACCCTCGATCCACAGCTCGCCATCCGTCTCGACCCACGCGCGCACACCGCGAATTGGCCGGCCAGTAGCGCGTGGCCGCTGGAAGAACTCGTCATGCCCGAGCCACAGCACGCGCGTGCTGGCCTCGGTCAAACCGTAGAAGTACAGGTAGCTCGCGGAGGACTGCACCGACGCGAACAGCTTGCGCGCGTCCGGCTCGGCGCTTTGGCCGGCCAGCGTGATCAATCTGGCATCGGGCCGAGCGCCCATCTCGTACAAGAACCGTAACTTCGCTGCACTGGTCGGCAATACCGTGGCCCCGCCGAGCCAGCGGGACAGAGCGGCACGCGTGGGCTGTCCTGCCGGCAGATAGAGGCACGCGCCCGTAGCCATTGCCAACCACAATTGAGACAGCCCGTAGGTGTGGAACAGGGGCAGTCCGCCATGAATGCGATCTGTCGGGGTGTATCGGACGAGCTCTTGGATCGCGGCACTGACGTGTGCGACCGAGCTCTCGGTGAGGACGACTGTCTTCGGTGGTCCGCTGGAGCCGGAGGTCGCGATACCCCAAGCGCAGGCGCCCCCTTGCGCGCTCGGCAGTGAAGGGCCGGACTCAACGAACAGTGCGTCCAGGTCGATCGCATCGAGGCCAGGCACGCGCCTGGCAGCGACCACGAGGCGCGGGCGAATTCGCGTCGCTTGCCCTTCGGCGTCCGCCGGATCGATGGGGCACACCAGCGCTCCCGCAGCACGCGCCCCGAGGAGCGCGGCGATGACGCGTTTGTCGTCACCGGTGAGGATGGCGACCCGGTCGCCGACGCCAACGCCGTTGCGAGCGAAGTAGTAGTGGGCACAGTCAACGCCCCGGCGCAGATCTGAGCGCGTCCAGGTGCCGGCCCGATCCTCGACCGCCGGTAGCGTTTCGGATAGATTCGATAGCGCTGCGAGTATCGAGTCCGCCACGCAGGGCGCTCCGTTTCATGGCGTCTTTGGTCATGATGGTCGAACTCCCGGGTGTTGTGAAGTGCAGGGAAGAGCCGCTCGAATACCATGAACGTTGCAGGCTGGGAGGACCAGAACCTCGAAACCTACGGCGACTATGACGCGCTGGTGGTCGGAACTCGCACCTGGACGAGCCGCGCGCTGCATGACTACTGCCGCCGGGTCGCCGGCGCGCTGGCGCAACTCGGGCTCACACCCGGCGATCGCATCGTGCTGTTGCTGCCCAGCGGATTCGAGCTGTTTGTCGCGTTCACGGCCATCCTGCGCGCCGGCGGCGTGCCGGTCGTCCTGTATCCCAATGCCTCGTCTTCGGAGATCAAGCGGGTCATCGCGAACTGTGACGCAAAAGGCGTGATCGCGACTCTCACCGGGTTGTCCTCTTTGACCGCTGGCACGATTGCACTTCAAATCGTCGTGGGCACGAACGCTGAGCCGGCCGCCGGCTCGCACGCCTTCGAGCGCCTGCTCGAATTCGACACACCGTTATGTCAACCCGTGCCACGCGCCGCGCACGACATGGCGCAGCTCGTTTATACCAGTGGAACGACCGGTACCCCGAAGGGGATCATCTACACACACGGCGAGATCGCGCTGCGCTATCCGTTCCTCAAGGCGAGCAGCCAGATGAACGCGGTTGCCTCCAGGCCCTTTGTCCGGCTGATGGCGCTGCCGCCGGCGCACGCTCTGGGCGCGAGCTTCTTTTTCCTGAGGCTCGTGTCGAAGAGCACGATCATCTGTCAAGACAGCTTCAACGCACGCCAATTCCTGTCTGCCGTGGCGCGACACGGCGTGACGACGACCGTGCTGGTACCCTCGATGTGCGAAGCATTGCTGACCGAAGAAGAAATAGAGGTCTACGATCTTTCTTCCTTGCGAACGATCGTGACCGGGGGTGCGTTTGTCGCGCCTTCGCTGATCGAGCGGTTTGAGGCAAAGTTCAACAAGCGCCTGGTCGTCAGCTACGGTCTGACGGAGGTCCCCGGGGTAACCCTGGGCGCGTCGAAGGGCAAGCGGGGTTCTGCCGGACGCCTGCCTGCAGCGGTCGAGGTGAGATTCGTCGACGCGAACGGTCGATCGCTCGCGCCGGGTGCAATCGGGGAGATTCAGTTCAAAAGGCACTGGGCGAGCAGCCTCTATCGCCCGGACGACGAGGCCCCCAAGGGCACGACGAACGAGGATGAGTGGTTCTCGACCGGGGACCTCGGATATCTGGACGCCGATCGTGAGCTATTCATCACCGGCCGGACCAAAGAGCTCATCAGCCAAGGTGCGGTGAAGATCAATCCCCAGGAAATCATCGACGTCATCCTGCGCCTGGGTGTTCAGCAATGTGCCGTGGTCGGACTGCCGCATTCCTTTCTTGGTGAGGAGGCGGTCGCATGTGTCGTTGCTTCAGGGCGAGGGCGAATTACCGAAGATGGCGTGCTGGCGCATTGTCGGGCGAATCTCGACAAGCGAAAGGTTCCATCAAGCGCGCTGTTGTTCGAAGAACTTCCCAAAACCGAGCTGGGCAAGATCAAGACCGAAATGCTGCGCCAGGAAGTCCTGCGCCGACGCGCCGCGGTCGTTGAAACCGACCTGATGCGCGGGCTTCGCTCGGCGCCGCTGGCTGGACGCCGAGGGTTGCTGCGGGCAGAGATTGAGAAACAGCTGCGGCGCATTCTAAAGCGCGAGGCGTCGGTGTCCTTAAGTTCGGAACTCGACGGCAGCGCAACGTTCGGCCAGCTGGGCCTGGATTCGCTCGGAGCCCTCGAGCTTGCGAATTCTCTCAGCGTTGCGCTCGGCCGACCGCTTTCGGCGACCGTGACCTTCGATCACCCGACGGTCGATGCCGTCTGCGTCGAAGTGCTCAAGGACTTGTTTCCATCCACGGACGCGACCGCAACGGTCAAGTCCGCCCGGCGATCGACGCAGCGCGAGCCCGTGGCCATTGTCGGCATCGGCTGCCGTCTGCCGGGCAACGAGCGCACGCTTTCGGACCCGGAAGCGTTCTGGAGGGCGCTGCATGACGGGGTCGGCAGCACGCGCGTCGTGCCCGCCGAACGCTGGAACGTCGAGCAGTTCTACGACCCGGTACGCGGCACCCCCGGCAAGACCTACACGCGCTGCGGATCCTTCATCGATGGCGTGGATCAGTTTGACGCGGACTTCTTCGGCATGACTCCCTTGGAGGCAAAGGGCCTCGACCCGCAACACCGGCTGCTGCTCGAAGTCTCGTGGGCGGCATTGGAGCACGCCGGTCACGACCCGCGCAGTCTCAGCAGGCAGCGAACTGGAGTGTTTCTGGGTATCACAGGCTCTACCTACCCCAGCACCAACTTCCTTGGCGTGATGCCTTGCATGGCGCCCGGGCGCGTCTCTCAGTTCCTGAATCTGCGCGGCCCCTCGGTGGCGATCGATACCGCCTGCTCGTCATCGTTGGTGGCCGTTCATCTTGCGGTGCAGAGCCTGTACAGTGGGGAATGTGACGTCGCGCTGGCCGGTGGCGTCAATGTCATGACCTCACCGAGGCCGTTCGTATACCTGTCCGCCATTCAAGCGCTCGCCGCGGACGGGCGCTGCAAGGCGTTTGACGCGGCCGCCGACGGCTACGGCCGGGGCGAGGGCTGCGTCATCGTGGTCTTAAAGCCGCTGTCGCGCGCAGTCAAAGAGCACGATCGGATCATTGCGGTCATCCGTGGCAGCGCGGTCGGCCACGACGGCCAGCGTCAGAGCCTGACCGCTCCCAACGGAGCAGCGCAACAGGCCGTCATCCAGGCTGCGCTGAGCGACGCCGGAGTGCAGGCATCCGACGTGGACTATCTGGAGGCTCACGGTACCGGCACACCGCTGGGTGACCCGATTGAGGTGAAGGCCGCCATGGCGGTGCTCGGACAGAATCGAGCGCAGCCTCTGATCATTGGCTCGGTTAAGGCCAACATCGGCCACACCGAGGCCGCTGCCGGGGCATCGGCGCTGGTCAAGCTGGCTCTGTCGCTCGAGCACGGCGAGATTCCGCCGCTGCTGAACCTCGAGCGGCTCAACCCACTGCTAGAGCCGTTATCGGCGCTCTTCAGCCTGCCGACCTCGCTTAAGGCATGGCCCAGGACATCGGGCCGTCGGCCACTGGCTGGCGTGACCTCATTGGGGTTCAGTGGCACCAACGCGCACGTGCTCCTCGAGGAGGCTCCCACTGCTGCGGCAGTGCCGCGTACGGCGCCCGACAAGGTCAGCCGACCTCACTTGATGTGCCTATCCGCGCGCACGCACGGCGCCCTTGACGAACTGGTCCAGGCGTACGCCGCGTACCTTGAGCGTAGCCCCACCGAGGCCTTCGCGGATGTGTGCTTCACCACCAACGCCGGTCGGGCCTGCTTTTCACACCGACTCGCCGTGGTCGCGCCCACGGCTGCCCTCGCGCGTGAGCGCCTGAAGGGGGGCGCCGGGCGCGCGTCCCCGTCGGATGGAGCCGCCGCCAAACGTTCGAAGCTGGCCTTCCTTTTCACGGGACAGGGGTCGCAGTACACCGGCATGGGATGCCAGCTCTACCAAACACAGCGGGTGTTTCGCGATGCGATGCAGCGCTGCGCTGATGTCCTGCAGCCTTCGCTGTCGCGCCCGCTGCTGGAAGTGCTGTTCCCTGAGGCCGCGCAACATTCAGCGACCAACGCTGCGCTGGAAGATGCGGCGTTCATCCAGCCGGCGCTGTTCGCGTTCGAATGGTCGCTGTCCGAGCTGTGGCGCTCGTGGGGAGTAGAACCTGATCTGGTGATTGGGCACTCTCTGGGGGAATACGTCGCGGCGTGCGTCGCCGGGTTGTTCTCCTTGGAGGACGGCTTGCGCCTGGTCGCCGAGCGCGGGCGGCTGACGCACGAGCTGGCACCCAATGGTGCGATGCTGGCGCTGGTCGCAACCGAGCAGCGTGCCCAGCGCTTGATCGGTGAGCACGGCGACCGGGTCGCGATCGCGGCGGTGAATGGTCGTGACAGCACCGTCATCTCGGGCGATGCGGACGCAGTGGCGCAGATCGAGCGCTCGTTGGCGGCCGAGGGAATCATCAACCGCCGGCTGGCGGTCGCTTATGGCTACCATTCGCCGCTCATGGATCCGGTGCTGGACGTCTGGGAGCGTTTCGTTTCCCAGGTCACATTCTTACAGCCACGGCTGAGCCTGGTTTCGACGCTGACCGGGTCACTCGCCCGCTACGAGGAGCTGTCTCGTGCGCAGTACTGGCGCCGACACCTGCGAGAGCCGGTGCAATTCGCCGCGGGCGTGGATCGATTGGTCGCCGAGGGCTGCAGCGCTTACCTTGAGATCGGACCCAGCCCGGTGCTACTGGGAATGGCCCGCCACCATTTGGGGCAACAGGCGGAGGATCACGTCTGGCTGCCGTCCTTGCGGCGCGGCCGGGGGGCGACGGAGCAGATGCTCGAAAGCCTCGGTGCTCTGTACGTGCGCGGCGTGGACCCAGATTGGAACGGGTTCTACGATGATGAACCGTTAAGAAGAGTCGTCGTGCCGGGCTATCCGTTTCAGCGACAGAGCCATTGGAGCGTACCGCTTGGCGGGATGAGCGAAAGTCCCGACGCCACGCGACGGCCCGTTCACGCGCCTTCCGCTGCGGCGCGCGCGCGCTCGCCGCTACAGCTCACTGACCAGGTGCGCCAGATCCTCGGTCAGGTCCTCGGCCGCGCCCCGGAGTCGCTGTCGGCCGATATGAATCTGCTCGACTGCGGGCTCGATTCGCTGCGAGTCATGGAGCTGCTGTCGGGCCTCCGGCAATCCCTCAACGTCGTATTGTCGCCCGCGGATTTCCTCGCACGGCCCACGCCCGCTGGTCTTGCTGCAGGCCTTGCCGAAAAACTCAAGCCCGAGCAAGGCGCGGAGCCGACATCGGTTCGCGCAAAGGGCAACTCGCCGCTGGTCGTGCTGCATCAATCGGGAACGCGGGTTCCGATCTTCTGCATCCACCCCTCCGGCGGGCAAGTGACCGCCTATTTGACTCTGCCGTCGCTGCTGGGCGATGAGCAACCGCTGTACGCGATCCAATCTCGCGCTTCCGAGTCACTGGAACGCGAGCAGCCAACCCTGGAGGCGATGGCGATCGATTACGCGAGCGTGATCCAAGGCGTACGGCCGAGCGGTCCTTATCGCCTTCTCGGATGGTCGATGGGCGGATTCATCGCCCATGCGATCGCCCGCGAGCTCGAGCTGCGCGGCGAGCTGGTCGAACAGATCGCGATGATCGATCCGCGGCCAATCGAGCAACTCCAGATGCACGACACCGCGCTGGCGGTGCTGGGCGTGATGCACGACCTGCAGCTTTCAACCGAGCCTGACACCGTGCTGGCGGAGCTTCGCCAACTAAACGCGAAGCAGTTGCAAGGCGACGACCTGCGGGCGTGGTGTCAGTTGCACGGGCTTATCCCGGAGGCTGCGATCTCGGCAGCGGCCTTCAGCAGCATCGTGCGACGCTATCTCCAGCATTTCCAGCTGCTGCGTGATTACCGTCCTGGCAGCGTCAATGGCCCGATTGCTGCGTGGTGGTCTGGCGGGTCCTCGCCAGGGCGGTATTGGTCAAGTTTCACCAAAGCTGAATTCAGCGAGAAGGTGGTCGGCGGTACGCATTTCACAGTAATTCGACCGCCTCATATCAATGTGATTGCAGCGGAACTATGATCGATGGTTGCGTGCAATAGAATCGAAGCTAAATGACAATCGCCGGGCCGAGTCTTACGTCCATTCGCGAAATGCTCGCCAACGTCTGGACCGAGGTCCTGGGGGTCAAAGTTTCTCCGGGCGATGACTTCTTTGCGCTGGGTGGCGACTCCATCGCCGCGGTTCAGGTGATGTTTCCGATTTCCCAACTGGTCGGCACCGAAGTTCCTCCCACGCTGATCTACGCGCATACCACCCTTGAGCAGCTTGCAGTCGAGATCGAGCGGTTGCTGTCCGATAGCCGCCGGGAATGACACCATCGTTCACACGGCTGGACGAAACCACCGCCGAGCAGTGGAAGGATATTGCGGCGCAGGCGACGCAGAATCAGCACCGTGTCGCTGACAACGTGCTGGGAATGCTGCGCTCACTCGCATCGCTGACGGATGGCTTTCCCGTCAACCAACTGGTGCACTCCCTGCAGACAGCGGCGCGCGCTGAGTCCGCGGGGGCTGACGATGAGCTACTGGTCGCAGCTCTTTGTCACGATATCGGCAACCTGATCGAGCCAAGCAATCACGCGATGATCGCGGCTGAGATCCTGCGGCCGTTTGTGCGCAAGGAAGTCTACTGGGTCGTCCGAGTGCACCAGGAGTTTCAAGGCAGATATTATTTCCACCATTTCGACCTGGACCAAAACATCAGCGATCGCTACAAGGGCCACCCCTGCTACGAGTTGGCACGGCGCTTCTCCGGCGACTGGGATCAGATGGCGTTCGATCCGGATTACCGGACGCCGCCGCTGGAGCACTACGAGCCGTTGGTCCGCCAGGTATTCTCGCGCAAGAACGCGTTTACCGGCGGCGGCTAGCGATCACAACCGCAATTGTCGATTACAGGACTTTTCCTGGATTCAGGAGCCCCAGAGGATCCATCGCCCGCTTGAGTGTCCGCATCAGGTCGATCTCGGCCGCGCTGCGCGTTTTTACCAGCAAAGCCTTCTTGAGCAGGCCAATGCCGTGCTCGGCGCTCGCACCTCCCTGATGGGCGACGAGCAGGTCGAACATCGCCGCGTCGAAGGCACTGCAGCGGGCAAGGAACGAGCGCTTATCCTGCGCGTCGGGTTTGATGAGTCTCACCTGGACAGTGCCTTCGCCAACATGAGCAAACAGGCACAGCTCGCAGTCAGAATAGCCGCTGGCGTGCAAGGTTTCGAGTTCGTCGTAGAAGGTTGCAAGGCGCGAAAGCGGCAGCGCAAGGTTGTGTCGGTGGATGAGGCCCGCATCGCTTAGCGAACTATCGATATCCGTTCGATAAGCCCACAACTGCTCGGACTCATGCGCGTTCTGGGCAACCCTGGCGGTGGTGACCAGGTTTGCAGCGTGCAGCGACGCCAGCCACTCATCGATTGCGTCTTCGCCCTGCGTCACCTCGAGCAGCGCATAGTGATTGGCTGGAACCTCGAAGGCCGGTGGGAGCTGGTGGTGGCGGATCACGTGCGCGAGGCAGCGGTGCGTGAACGATTCGAATGCCATCAAAGTGAACGACGCGTTTCTGGCGCGCTCGAAAATTTGCAGCACTGCTTCGAAGGACGGTACCGCGAGCAGCAATACATCGACCTTCCCGGCCGGGCGAGTGAGCTTTAGCGTCGCTTCGGTGATGATGCCGAGGATGCCTTCGCTCTCGATGAAGAGCTGCCGCAGATCGACGCCAGCGCTGCTTTTCTCGAGGGCGTCGTTGAGCTGCAGTACGTCGCCATTCGCGAGCACCACAGTCAAGCCAAGCACCCAGCGACGGGTCAGCCCGTAGCGGACAACGCGCATTCCTCCGGCATTGGTGGCGATAATGCCGCCGATCTGGCTGCCAGTGGAGTGCAAGTCAATGGGCCAGAGCAGACCGGCTTGCGTGCAGTGCCGACGGACAGATTCAATCACGGCGCCCGCCTGGACGCGAAGCGTGCGGCCGAGGGAATCGACGGGCTCCATTCGCTGCATCCGTTCGAGCGACAGGATCAGCTCGCCGCACGTCGCCAGCGCGCCGCAGGCAAGCCCGGTGCGTCCGCCTGAGGGGACGACGGGCACGCGATGCTGTGCGCACAACTTCATCAGGCGGGAAACTTCATCGGTCGTGCGCGGGCGGCACACGATACTCGCGCGCGGTGCAAATGCCCCGGCCCAATCCCGGCCATAAGTTGCGAGATCCGACGGATCGCTCGAGGCGAAGTTGACTGGAAACTCGCGTCCAATCGATTCGACAAAGCCAGCAGACAGCGCCATCGTGACTCCGACGGTCAAAGGCTTATATGGCTACGGATCTGCGCGCCTTCGCATCGGCCTTAATGAGCAGCGGCTGCAGAAGGGCGGCAATCCTGGCCACCGCGCGCTCGTCGCGAAACATGTGGTCGTGCCAGCCGCGAAGTCGATAGTGCAGCAGTTGGCCCTGGACGAGAGTTGACCAGCCCATCGTGGGATCGATGAACGTGGCGATTGGTACCACCTCGCTATGCAGTAACACGACGTCGCCGGATGACATGGGTGCGCGGTAGTTGTTTCGCGCGCTATCAAGGGCTGGCAAGAACCACCGGTCCTCCCAGCGCACTTGAGTGGGTGTCGAAGGGCCTTCAATCAGGTGCAGCGCAGATAAGAGGTGCATCAACCACGGCCATCTCGCCAGGCGAGTGGTCGAAAGAAACTCCTCAATCGGAATGGAGCCGCTTCGAAGAAGTGCCAAAGTATGCCTACGGCGATTGAGTCTGCGGCTGAAGTTGAACCTAAGACGTTGCAGGTAAGACATGCGATACATATAGCCCGGGCACCAGGTGTCGACCATCACGATCAGCGGAACCTGCTCTCCGGCCTGGCGCAGCTGGTGCGCGGCTTCGTAGGCGATAAGCCCCGCGACACACAGTCCAACCAGAATATAGGGGCCGTGTGGTTGTGCTTCGCGAATGAGGTGGACGTAATCAGTGGTGATCTCTTCCAGGCTGCGGCTGGGCAATGGTTGCGGATTGCCGGGATCAAACAGCTGGACGGCGAGGAACTTGCGATCCGACCCAATCTTGCGAGCCAGGTGGTAATACATCATCGTATTGTTGATTGCGATGATGGGTGTGTTCTCGCCCAGCGTCTGGATGGGGACGATGTTCCAGGGCTCGAGCGGCTTTTCGGACTCGCACACGCGCAGGGCGAACGCCCGCAGTGTGGGCGCCGCGAACAGCGCCGCGACACCCAATTGCACACCCAGGCTGCCGGCGACGCGGGCGATGAGTTGCAAGGCCGCCAAAGAATGCCCGCCCAGCTCGAAGAAATTGTCATGCCGGCCAACCCGCTCGATCTTGAGCAGTTCGGCCCAGATGCCCGCGACCCGCAGCTCGATCTCCCCCACCGGTGCCTCATAGCCGCGCGCCAGATAGGCGGCAGCATCGGGAGCCGGCAGAGCCTTGCGGTCCAGCTTGCCGTTGGATGTGAGCGGGAAGCTCTGCAGCGTCACAAAGGCGCTTGGGATCATGTAGTCGGGCAGCACGCTGGACAGCTGGCTACGCAGCTGCGCCACCGACACCGGTGCGCCCGCGTGTGCTGTCAGATAGGCCACCAGACGCTTGTCCCCCGAGTCCTCTTCGCGCGCCAGCACGATGGCTTCCCGAACGCCCGCACACTGCATCAGTTGCGCTTCGATCTCCCCCAGCTCGATCCGAAAGCCACGCACCTTGACCTGAAAATCATTGCGCCCCAGAAACTCAATGTTCCCATCCGATCGCCATCTGCCAAGATCCCCGGTCCGATACAGGCGCGCACCGGCAGTCTCGCTGAACGGATCGGCCAGGAAGCGCTGCGAGGTCAGCTCCGGCCGGTTCAAATACCCGCGCCCGACACCGACCCCGCCAATGAAGATTTCCCCGACCGCGCCGATCGGCAGCGGCTCACCCTGCGCATCCAGGATGTATATCTGCGTGTTGGCAATCGGTCGGCCAATGGGGATGCGCGACGACGGGTCGCCCGCCATACAGCTGAATCGAGTGACATCCACCGCAGCTTCAGTGGGTCCGTACAGATTATGCAGCTCGACCGTCGGCAGGACCTCAAGAAAACGTCGGGCGAGGGCGGCCGGTAATTCCTGACCACTACAGATGACGTGGCGAAGCGAGCGAGCCTTGCTGGCCTCCAAACCGTCCAGGAAGGCTTGCAGCATCGGCGGAACGAAATGCAGGGTGGTTATCGCGCGCGCCTGGATCACTTCCATCAGGTAGGCGTTGTCTCGATGCCCTCCGGGCCGGGCCACCACCAGCTGTGCGCCGGTGATCAAGGGCCAAAAGAATTCCCATACCGACACATCAAAGGTGAACGGTGTCTTTTGGAGAACGCGATCCATGGTGCCTAAGGAGAAGGCGTCCTGCATCCAAAGGAGCCGGTTGGCGATACCGAGGTGGGTATTCATCGCCCCCTTCGGCATGCCCGTGGAGCCGGAGGTATAGATCACATAGGCGAGGTGGCTAAGGTGAAGTCCCAGGGCGCTCGCATCGGGGTTGTGCTCAGGCTCTCGAACGATGATCGAGGCCGTATCCTCAAGGTCCAGCACCACCACCGGCACATCAGGCGCCGGCAAGGCCGCGCGCACCGCCGCCTGCGTGAGCAAGGCCACCGGGGTGCTGTCCTTGAGCATGTAGGCCAGGCGCTCGGGCGGATTGTCTGGATCGAGCGGCACATAGGCGCCACCGGCTTTCATGATCCCAAGCAGGCCTACCACCAGCTCCAGACTGCGTTGCATACAGATCGCCACCCGATCGTCAGGCCGAACCCCCAGCGCAATCAGGTGATGGGCCACTCGGTTGGCATGGGCGTTAAGCTCAGCGTAGCTTAAGTGCCGATCCTCACAGACCACCGCGAGCCCTTGCGGTGTTCGATCTACCTGCGCTTCAAAGAGCTCATGGGTGCATCGCTTGCTCGGATAAGTCTTGTGCGTCTGATTGAACCCCAGCAGCAGCTGCTGCCGTTCGGCCGGTGACAGCAGATTCAGAGCGCTGATGCGTTGTTGATCATCGACCACCATTGCTTCGAGCAGCGTGAGCAGGTGCGTAACCATGCGCTCGATGCTCGCGCGCTCGAACAGATCTGTGGAGTACTCCAGCGCCCCCTCGATACTGTCGCCGACATCCCGCAGTAACAGGGTCAGATCAAACCTCGCGGTGTTCTGCGGGACCTTGAACTTACTGACCTGCAACCCCGGCAGGCTCAGTACGCGCTCTCCCGGAGCATTGTCAAAGGCCAGCATGGCCTGGAAGATTGGGTTGTAACCCAAGCTGCGCGCGGGTTGGAGCGCTTCGACCACCTGCGCGAAGTGAATGTCCTGATGCGCGTACGCCGCAAGCGTGCTGGCCCTGACCTGCGCGAGCAGCTCGGGCACGCTCGGGTCATCCGCAAGCTGCACGCGCAGCGCCAGCGTATTGGCGAAGAAGCCCTGCAGCGGCTCGAGCTCGCCGCGCTGCCGGTTCGCCACCGGTGTGCCGATCACCACATCGCTCTGCCCGCTGAGTCGGCTCAGCAACGCTGCCCAGCCCGCCAGCAGCGACATGAACAGCGTCACCCCGTGACGCTGGCTCAAACGGCGCAGCCGCGCCGTCAGCGCCTGTGGCAGCATCAAGGCAACCCTGCCGCCGGCATAACTTTGCACCGCCGGGCGTGGCCGGTCACTCGGTAATTCCAGCAATCCCGGAGCACCTGCCAGATGAGCCCGCCAGAACTCCACCTGCTCGTGCAGCAGCTCGGATTGCAACATCCGCTGCTGCCACACCGCGTAGTCGGCATACTGAATGGGCAGCGCGGGCAAGGGGTTGGGCTGGCCTTGACTGAAGGCGCCATAGAGCGCCGCCACTTCCCGCACCAATACACCGACCGACCAGGCATCCGAGACAATGTGATGCTGCGTGATCAGCAGCAGATGTTGGTCTGGCCCCAGGCGCAGCAGCTGACCGCGACTGAGCGGGCCGGTTGCCAGATCAAACGGCTCGCTCGCTTCGCTGGCGCTAATCTCATCGATCCGCTGCTGCTGAGCTTCCTCTGACAGGCCGCTCAGATCGTGTTCGATCAGATGAAAGCCCACCTCGGCCGGGGCGATCCGCTGCAGCAGTTGCTCTTCGAGCAGGACGAAGCTTGCGCGCAATACGTCGTGGCGCGCCACAATGGCATCGAGCGTGGCTCGCAGCGCGACGCGGTCCAGACTACCCTGCAGCTGCAATCCGGCTGCAAGGTTATAGGCCGCACCGGCGGTGTGATCGAGCTGGTCCAGGAACCACAGGCGTTGCTGGCCGATGGACGCCGGATAGATGGCTACCGGCCTGCCTTGCGCATCCACGTCCATGCGCAGTGGCGGCTCTTTATGGATGGCGATGCGAGCAGCGCCGGTCGTTCTGGCCGGCGGAGCGCGCTGGGTCGCGGTCAAGGACGACGAGCTCACCGGCCTATCTCGCGCGGGAAATGGGGCAACAGCGGCATGTCAGTGTTCGTGAGAATCCAGTCTGAACAGGGTGGCGAATCTCTTTGAGTCTACACAGTCGTGGTTTCAGCCGGGGTACTTGCCGTGCGATCAGTACCCGCCCGGCGATGCGTTTCCTTCGCCAGAATGCTGGCCGCGCGGCGCACGCCGTCGAACTGCTGCTCGACGTCGAGACGAATCGTGGCGGCGAATTCCGGGCCAAAGGTCCAGTTGTGACCCATGGAGTTCACCTCCGTGACCAGCAGCTCGCCGGTCAGGGCGCTCTTGAGAATGTCCACTCCCAGTAACGGCACATCCGGGAATTCGCGGGCCGCACGCTCGCCGAACGCGATGATGTCGGCATCGGCGCAAAACGCCGCCGACGAATCGCGCGCGTTGGACACGATCGACACCGACCCGCGCTGGTCTCCGCGCCCATCGAAATCCTCAGGCCCTTCGAGCGCCTGGCGGGCAGAGTTGGCAGTGATCGCCACACAGTAAAGGGCCTGCCCGAATAAGGTGTTGACTCGATAGCTCACCGGCCAGCGTCCCGTGTATACGAACTCCTGCACCAGCAGTCGCGTACTCAAGCCGGCAGAGGCGGTCACAATCGGCTTCCACCGAATGCGACCGCGCCGCACGATCTGAACTTCGGCGCCCTTGGCACCGTAATCGGGTTTGCGTACCACATAGGGTCCGAATCCCGACAAATCGAGCTGCGTGTCGCGCTCCAGCACGACCCATCGCGGAACGGCGATGCCGGCGCGCTCGAGGATCCGATATTCCTCGCTCTTGGAGAGCGGGTAGCCGCAACACACCGAGATCGGCCGGGCCGGGCGGTGGCGCAGCAGCCCCGGGCAGACCACCAGTGCCGGGCGTCGCGGCAGGCCCGCGTCCCAGCCCGCAACATCCTCCACCACGCTGGCATCGATTTGATCGTCGATTTGCGTCACGGTGCGAGCCGCCCGCTCGAGACTGTCCCGATCAACGCCCCAGCTTTGCACCAGGATGAGATTGAAACGGTAGCGGTCTACTCGCCCCAGCGGTGCTCGCGCCTGGCGTGGAGTGGCTGCAGGCGATGGGGCGCTCGCCCTGCTAGGGGCGTGCTGGGCGCTGTCCTCGGCCAAGGCCTCGGCGCTCGCTCGTTGCTGCAGCAGCATTGCCTGCGCCGCAATGGTGCGGTGCTCGAAGATCTCGAGCAGCGACAGCTCGCCCAGGCCCGACGCACTGAGGGCGCTGACCAGACGCATGGCGCTGAGCGAATGCCCGCCAGCGTCGAGAAAATCCTCATCGACGCCGATCTGCGGCAGACCGAGGATCTCGCGCCAATGCTCCGCCAGGGCGGCCTCGAGCTCAGTGCCGGGCGCCAGGCCTAAGGTGCCCGCCGTCGGGGCGGCGGAGGCGGTAGCGGGATCGGGCAGCCGCTGGCGATCGACCTTACCCGTCGCCGTAAGAGGCAGCGCCTTGAGGACCACGAAGGCCGCGGGCAGGTATTGGGGCGGGAAGCGCTCGCGCAGATAGGCGCGCATCTCCGGGACTGCCGGCGCATAGTTGGTTTCCGGCACGACGTAGGCAATCAGCGCAGGCTCACCCGTGTGATCGGGCCTTGCCACAACGGCGCAGGTGGCGATCAGCTGATACCCGATCAGTGCATCCTCGACCTCGCGCGGTTCCACGCGCACGCCGCGGATCTTGACCTGATCATCGATGCGGCCCAGCAGCCGGTAGCGGCCGGGCTCATATTCGATGCCGACATCCCCGGTGCGGTAAAAGATCTCCTCCGGATTGCAGCCCCGATGAACGAAAGCACGTTCGGTGGCGGCGACATCGTCCAGATAGCCGAGACTGAGCGAAGGCCCTCCGACCAGGATCTCGCCGGCCTGTCCGCGCTCGCAGGGCGCACCGCCGGCATCGATCAGCTGCACCGTCACGCCCGGCAGCGGCTGGCCGACCGGTATGAAGGCGCGCGTCGCATCCTCCGGCTCGACCCGATGAGCGAATTGCATCATGGTGGCTTCGGTCGCCCCGTACAAATTCACCAGATCCACGCCGGCACCGAAGCGGCGCCGCCAGCGCCTCACCAGGGACACGTGCAGTGCCTCGCCGGCCGCGAGCACGGTGCGCAGCTGCGGCAGGCGCCGGATGCGGGGCGGCGCTGCGACCAGGGCGTTCATCAGCGAGGGCCCGCAGTGCATGAGCTCGATGCGCTCATCGCGTAACCATTCGAGCAGTCGGTCCGGCTCGAGGCGCGAGGGGCTGTCCGGCGGCAGTACGATCGTGCCGCCCGCGCACAGCGGCACGAAGATATCGCGAAACCACGGATCGAAGGTGGGGGCGATGAGCTGGCTGCAGCGCGTACCCGGTTGGACGCTAAAAGCCTTAAGCTCCCAGGCAATGCGCTCGCCGAGCGCAGCCAAGGTTCCGACGATGCCCTTGGGCTGTCCGCTCGAGCCGGAGGTGAAGTAGAGGTAGGCGGGCGTGTCCTTCTGCGCCGGAGTGATCGCCGGCACATCGGCTGGCGCCATGCCGTCCTCGTCGTCTGGGATCGCGATGCAACAGGAACCGAGCGCAGCGGCGCTCGCCAGAAGGTCCTGAGCCGCTTGCGTGCTGGGCGCGTCGTGCAGCACTGCCCGCGCTCTGAGCTGTTGCAAGCGGTGTCGCAGCCGGTCCGCGGGGGCAGCGGATTCGAGCGGTGCAAACACCGCGCCGGCGCTGACCACACCGAGCATCACGGCCACCAATGCCGCGCGATCGCCGCTCCACACAGCGATCCGATCGCCGGGCACGCAGCCCGCCTCACGCAGGGCGTGGCTAACAGCCATCGCACGGCGATGCAGCGCGCGATAGCTGCAGCCGATGCCAGCCGACTCGATCGCTACGGCGTCGGGGCTCTCTTGCGCTCGCTGCACAAAGCAGTTCAGAAGATCCAGGGTCACGGCAGTTTTGTCCACTTCCGCTGTGCGGTCATGCCTGCGGTACACTCTACCAGCGCGGATCGCCGCCATGAATGGCGAGCCATTTTTACTTAATCAAGAACCCTTGCGTTTAACCCAGAAAACCCAACGGCTCGCGCGACTCCTGCGCGCCGGCGGCGCTCGGCTACTTGGTCAGAATTGGCACGCGGTGGAACAATACCTGACCGGCTTGCTGGTCCAGACTGATCCCTGCTTCGATGCCGCTTTGGCAGCCAATTCGGCCGCCAAACTTCCGCGACAAGACACATCGCCACTGCAGGGCAAGCTTCTGCAGCTGCTCGCACGGGCGTGTCGGGCACGAGCTATCCTCGAAATCGGTACCCTGGGCGGGTACAGTACGATCTGGCTTGCGCGTGCCCTGCCGGGCGATGGCCGCTTGATCTCGTTGGAGGCTGATCCACGCCACGCCGCCGTCGCCCGCGAAAATATTGCGCGAGCGGGACTCGCACATTGTGTCGATGTGCGTATTGGCATAGCCCTGGATACGTTGCCAATAATCGAAGCCGAGGGCCTTGGACCTTTTGACCTGATATTCATTGATGCGGATATACCCAACGATCCACATTATCTTGTGTGGGCGCTGAGATTGTCCCGCCCCGGTAGTCTGATTGTCGTGGATAACGTGGTACGAGCCGGGGCGATAACGAGTGCTCGCAATCAAGATGCGCGCGTTCAGGGCGCCCGTGCCATGTTGGAAGTGCTGTCCAACGAACCGCGCCTGAGCGCAACGGCCATTCAGACCGTTGGAAGCAAGGGACACGACGGTTTTTTGATCGCGCTGGTCGATGAGGACGCGACGGCCGTGCCCTGAAATCGAGTGTCGGTGCGAGGATATGTCGGAAACTACGCCTGAAGTGCGCCAGATGGCGGCCGAACTCCTGCCGCTCTTCTACCAGGAGCTCAAGCGCTCGGCGCACCGCTCGCGCACCCGCATGGGAGCAGGATTGACGCTCCAGACCACCGCCCTGGTGCACGAGGCTTATCTGAGACTCGGTCCCGAGCGGCGGTTCAACGATCCGACTCATTTCCTGCGCGCCTCAGCCATCGCCATGCGGCACGCGATCATCTCCTATGCCAAGGAACGGCTGGCTCAAAAACGCGGCGCCGGCGCATTGCATCTCACGTTGTCGCATGCGCTGGAATTTTCGATCGATACCGATGAAGGACTGGTGGCATTGGAGGAAGCGATGGGGCGTCTGGCCGCCGAGTCACCGAGGCTGTCTGAAGTTGTTGAATGCCGCTTCTTTGGCGGCTTGAGCGAGGCGGAGACTGCACAGGCGCTGCACAGCTCGCTGCGCACGGTACAGCGCGATTGGCTGCGGGCTCGGGCCTGGTTGTTTCGCGAGCTGAGTAGCAGCGCGAGTTGACGGGTCGCGCGACCTAACTTAGGCCCCAGACAGTGAAGCCAGCGCCTGTCGTGCACGCTGGGTCTCGGAATGCTTGGGTCCGAGCTGCACAGTCAGCAACTCGATCGCCGGACGCAACAGTAGCGCGGCATTTGCCGGTTGCTGGGCGGAGATCGATTCGGCGAGTCGCTCGCGCGCCAGCGCCAGTTCCCACTGCGGGTCGATGAGGTGTTCGCGCACGGCGACGGATTCGCGCAACAACACACTGGCCTTCTGTGAATCCTGGGCGCGCAGGGCGGCGTCACCGGCATCAAACAGAGCCTGCGCCAGTGCACCTTCGGCGGGTGCGCCCAGCGCGCGCAAGGATTGCACGGTCTGTGCAAGGCTGGTCTGCGCGCGCTCGAATGACCCGGTCGCGGCGTCCAGTCGAGCCACTGCGGTATCGATGCGCAGACGCAGCACCTGCACTGATTTTCCAGGTCCACCGGTGCCGTCACGGGCCGCGAGCAGCGTAATGCGCGCGGCATCGCGCTCGCCGTGAGCGATCTGAGCCTCGCCGAGAAACAGGCGGGCCTGCAGCGTCAATGGGCTGTTGGGGCTGGTATAGCGGCTACCAAGATCGGCCGCATCGCGCAGCAGCGGGATGGCCTGATCGGCCCGATCGGTCAGGGTCAGCAGTCGCGCGTAGTAGGCTTCCGCTGCAGCCACCGCAGCGGAGTTGCCCGCTAGTGCGCGTTCCTGTTCGAATGCTCCACGCATATCCGCCTCGGCCTCGCGCAGTTTGCCCAGACGCATCTCGAGTGTGCCGGTATTGCCGCGAATCACTTGCGCATCCAGGCCATCCTGTTGATTCAGTGCGCGGTAAATAGCAGTGGCTTCGCCGTACGCTGCCAGCGCTTCATGTAACTGATTGGAGTTGGTCAGTGACAGCGCCAGCGAATTGAAGAGAATCGCCGTTTCCCGATTGTCATGCCCGGATAGCGCGATACGCTGCGTGATGGCCGCGCGCGCGGTGTTGGCGGCACCTGCAAAGTCATTCCGCGCACGCTGCAACTGTGCCTGCGTCACCAGGCCCTCCAGCTGTTCCTCGGCGTTGGCGCGCGGGACGCGGGCCCAGTAATCCTGGGCCTGAGTCAGCAATTCGCCGGCGCGGTCCAAATGCCCCTGCAGCAGTTCGACATTGGCCAGCTTCTGGCGAGCGTCGGCCAGCACGGCGGGATCTGTTTTCGGTCCCGCCTGCGAGACGAACCCTTCCAATAGGGCGCCGGCGCCGGCTGCATCCTCCAGCGCGCCGTACAGATCCGCCAGGGTCAGGACCAACGGCCCGCCGACCTCCGGATTGTCCCGGTACTCGTTCAGCACGCGCTGGGCGCTGACGTCGATCATCGACTTGGCGGTGGGAGCCGTCCCATTGGTGGTGTCGCTGATCGCGCTGCGGAACATGCGGGTCAGGTTGTAACGAACCGCCTCTTCGCGCGCCGCCTCGCGGCGCGCGGCATCGCGTTGCAGGGCGGCCTGTTTCGCCTGCCAGGCCGCGAGCCCCAGTCCCACCGTCAGTGAGATCACGATGGTGGCGATGCCGATAGCAAACCAACGATATTGCCGCAGCACCCGTCGGAGCACGTAGAAGCGCGCGCCTTCGCGAGCCTGCACGGGATCGCCCCGCAGGTAACGTTCGATGTCCTGCTTGAGCGCCTCGACCGTGGCATAGCGTTGAGCCGGCTCCGGTCGCAGGGATTTGTTGAGCACCGCCTCGAGATCCCCTCGAAGCGCACGCGGATCGATCTGAGTTTCGCTGGTTGTCAGCTGGCGGCTGGGCGATGGCAAAGGCCGAAGCTGCAGCTCACGCAGTTCCCGCAAGTTGGTTGCATCGTCCTGGATCCAGGGATGGTGGCCTGAGAGCAGCTCGTACAGCATCAATCCCAGCGCATACACGTCCGTCTGTGTCGTGATGTCTGCGCCGGTGAGTTGTTCGGGCGCGGCGCACAGCGGCGACAGCACCACCATCACGGCCTGCGTCAACTGGCTGTCCGAGGCATCCAGCAGCTTGGCGATGCCGAAATCGAGCAGCTTCACGCGACCGTCGCCATCGATGAGCACATTGCCCGGCTTCAGATCCCGATGCACGATCAGGCGTCGGTGGGCGTACGCCACGGCGTCACAGACCTGGATGAAGAGGTTCAGCCGATCGACCAGCGACAGCGAGCCCAGGCGACAGTGATCGGTGATGGGCTGTCCGTCGACAAACTCCATGACCATGTACGGTCGTCCGTCCGCTGCCACGCCGCCGTCGAGCAGTCGTGCGATGCCAGGATGCTCGAGACGCGCGAGAATGCGTCGCTCGAACTCAAAGCGCTGCGCGGTGCCGGTCGCTCCGCGCCGCAGAAGCTTGATCGCGGCACGCTGCTCGAAATCTCCCGCTATGCGCTTAGCCTCGCAGACGATTCCCATGCCCCCGCGGCCCACGATCTTCAGGATGCGCCAGGAACCCAGTTCCATGCCAACTTCACGCTCATCCGGCGGCTCTGCCGGCGTCGGCGTCAGGGTCACGGGATTTTCCAGAAAGCCGCTCGAAGCCTGATCGGCGCGCAGCAGGCTCTCGGCCTCGGCGCGCACCGCCGGGTCCGCGATCGATCGAAGTTCGAGCGCACGCAAGCGCTCGGCCGAGGGCAGATCGAGGAGCGGCTCGAGCAGGGCATCCAGCTCCGCGGCCTGTTCTGGGCTTAGTCTGACGCGTTGAGGTTGCGACACTGCCATCATGGACCGCTCCTTGCGCGGCTCATCCTAACGTCTGCGGTGCGGACGTTACAACGGAGACGGCGGGCATCAGGATCTGACCCCTACATAACGCCGATCGGCACACAAACCCGCCAGCGCGGGCCACGCGCACACGAATATGACGGGCAGTGGATCTACCTGGCGCTTCCTGACGGGTTTTGCGGTTAATGCTCAAGAGGAGCACGTCGCTTCTGAGCAGGCTTTTGAGGAGTGCCGAGCATGAGACATGCGGTCGAGCGAGCGCTCGGTACGTTCGCGGTGCTGCTGTGTGGCACGGCGCACGCGAGCATTTTCGATGGTACCTGGAGCGCGGACATGAGTACGGCGCGGATGCTGGTGACAGGTCGGCCGCAGGTAATCCGGGTGCAGGACGGTCAGTATGCGTGTCCGACCTGCGATCCGCCGCTGATGATCCGAGCCGATGGGACCGATCAGCCGACCTCGGGTTCGTCCCATGCCGACACCGTCAGCATCGCCGTGCTCGATGAGCGCAGCGTAATCGAAACCCGCAAACGAGGTGGCAAGACCGTTGCGATCCGCAAGTTCACAGTATCGGATGACGGTGGTTCAGCGATCAGCGAAGTCTCCGACTACACCGCCAACGGAACGGCAGTGACCAGCCGAGTCTCCTGGCTGCGCCAGAGCGCCGGTCCGCCCGGCTCACATGCTGTGTCGGGCTCGTGGGTACGCGGTCAGCCACTGCTTCGCGACAACGCCGTCACCGTGACTTTCAGTGTCGCCGGCAACTCGCTGGCGATGCGCGCGTCCACTGGCGCTTCCTATGCCGCACCGTTGAGCGGCGAAGACGCGCTCTACGCTGGCGACCCTGGCATCGACACTGTCTCGGTGCGGAAAATCAGCGCCCGGGAAATCCAGGAAACGGATAAGAAAGCGGGCAGGGCGGTGCAGACGTGGCGCTGGATTTTCGATGCGACCGGTCGAAGCGGGCGTGTCACCTGGCTTGATATGGCAACTCACACCACGACGCAGGCCCTGGTGCGAAAAATCGAGTGATCTCCCGATGCGAAGCGTTCGCAGAAACTACCTGGCGGGTTTTGTCGTTCGAATCGGTTCTACTCAATAGCAGCGTCGCTCGAAGGGGATTCCATGCAACGTCAACTCAGGCTCATTTTGGTCACCGGGCTCGCGGCAATGGTGACGGGGCTCGCCAGCGCGGCCGGTGGGTCGGAAGCGCTGACGGGGCTGCCGCTGCCGGATGCATCATCCGGCATGCGGGTTGATCCGCCGGCGGTGGACATACCTCCGGCCCCGGTCTGCCGCAGCACGATGAAATCGAGTTTTTACTCGGTCGCCGGATTTCAGACCAGCACTGCTATCGCCTGGTATGGCGCCCATCTGAAAGGCTTCAAGCATCTGCATGGCTACGGCGCGGGCCGCACGCAGGATGCGTTCCTGAGTGCGGATGGCATGCTGTACGTCGGCATCACCGGCAGCCCGGGCAAGGATGGCGCGGATAGTGAGGCCTACGCGATCCTCTACGGGACCTTCAAGCCGGCCGTGTCAGAAAAAGTACTGCTGGGAATGCTCACGCAGCGCGGCGGCTGCTAGGGCGGCTCAATCCCAATGAGAATTCTGTATCTATTCATGGCAGTGACCTGCCTGGCGACGAGCGCAGGGGCTGCTGATGATCCGCTGCCGGCAGGAGCGATCCAGCGGGGCACGCTCGCCAACGAGAAGCTCATCGCGGACACCAAGGTCGGCGTCACCAGCAAGGTCGGGATGATGGGCTGCGACAAGCTCGGGGATATCGCCACCTATGTGACGCAGCTGCCGACCGGTGCTCCCGGTCACCGGCGTTGGAAGGAGCTCTGGATCGTGTCGGGCTGCAATCACAAATATCCGGTGAACATCGAGTTCGCCACATCCGGCAACGACGCCGACTGGACGATTCGTTAGTTCGATGTGAGAACAGCGGTCGTTGTCAGCACCAGCTCAGCACACGGGAGATTTACCACCATGAAATGCAGCCAATGCGGCAACGTCACGAGCGATTCAGCGCGCTTCTGTAACCGGTGCGGTACGGCACTATCTCCGGCAGCGAACGTCAGTGCGGCACCTTCCCCGTCGGGAGCACTGGCCCTCGAAGGTGCGCCGTTGAGTCGGCCGCACGATGACGGCGCGGCAGATGGCAGCACGGACTTCGGCGGCTCGGGGCCGTCACTATTCATACGCGCAAAGAATATCCTTCTGTCACCTCGCCTCGAGTGGGCAAACATCGCAGTCGAACCATCCAGTAGCGGCGCGCTCTATATGCGTTATGCATTGCCGCTGCTGCTGGCCGTGGCGCTGCTGTCGTTCGTGCACCTGACCGTAATCGGTACGTCGACGTTTTTCGGCGGCACGGTGCGCATGCCGATGACCTTGGGTCTGACCTCCGCGCTCTTCACCGTGATCGGGGGATCGGTCGGTCTGTGCATTATCTCGCTGGTCATCAATATGCTTGCCCCCGCGTTCGGCGCACAGCGCGAAATGCGCCAGGCATTCAAGGTGGCCGTCTATACGATGACGCCGTCCGCGGTGGCTTCGGTGTTTTCACTGTTGCCTGGGCTCGGCACCCTGTTGGGGTTTCTGGCTGTGCTGTACGGCATCTATGTGCTGTATCTGGGCCTGATCCCGGTGATGCAGACACCGAAGGAGCGGGCGGTGGGTTACACCGCGACCATTATCATCGTGACGATCGTGCTGAGCATTCTGATCGGTCTCCTGTTCGCCACGCTGGGCGGTGCCGGTCGCCTGATGGGTCTGCATCCGATGGCCCGGACGTCAGCCGCCGCGCAGCAGGATGCGGCGGCGGCCAGGGTCGGTAACGCCCTCGGCAGCCTCTTGGGCAGCGATGAGAAGGGCAAGTCAGACCTGGGCGCCGCGATCTCGAATGTGGCAAAGGCAGGTGCGCAAATGGACAGTGCGCCGGCGGCGGCATCATCGTCCAGCAATGCACCCAGCGACGCGCAGTCGGCGGCACCTACCAGCGCTGACGTGCAGAATGCAGGCGCCGCAGTCGGTGGACTGCTGTCGGCGCTCGGCGGAGCGCTCAACGGCGGGCGCCGCGTCGAGCCGGTCGACTTCAATGTCCTCAAAGGCCTGTTACCGCCCAGCCTCCCTGACATGCAGCGCGTTAGCGCCGAAGGCAGCACCCAGCAGGGACTCGGCATGAAGGGATCCAGTTCGAAAGGCGTCTATACCGGAGCCAACGGTGCGCGCGTCGAAATTGCCATCGCCGACGCTTCCGCGGTCTCGGGGCTCATGAACATTGCCGATGCACTTCCGCAAACCACGAGCGCCTCGAGCGATACCAGCTACGAGAAAGATGTGATGGTCGCGGGTCACCGGGCGCACGAAAAGTACGACTCGAGTTCACAGCATGGCGAGCTCGGCTTCATGCTCGCCAAAAGATTCACCGTGGATCTGACCGGCGATCACGTCGACATGCGCACGCTGGAGTCGGACGCCAGCCGGGTGGATCTTTCGAGAATCGAGTCGATGAAGGACGCCGGCGCGCACTGACCTCAAGCCGTCGGCACGCTCACTGGCGATCCTTCCGCATCCCGCCATCGCGCGTTCCGTGAACGGCGATGGCGGAATCAGCCCGCGCGCGACTTACTTAGCGTGCGGGGTGCCAACGCTATGACCTGGCGGAATGGGCTGCGGATTGAGCGCGCCATAGTTGGTGGTCGTGAGCGGTTTGACCGTGGAAGTTGCCGAATGCCCCGGAGGAATGGGCTGCGGATTGAGGGCCGCATATCCCGTATGCGGTCCGATCTGTTGAGGAGCAACGGCCGTTACCGTGAGCGGCTTTTTGGGCAGTGGCGCCTTAGCCGGACGAGGCGGAGGGTCGCCCAGCGCCGGTAGCGCGATCACGAACAAGATACCGGTTGCGATCGCTGCAATACGAGCTGTCATGGAGGCTCCTCTGGTTAGTTCAGTCACCTTAACTAACCGGAACGACGTTCGAATCCCGCCATATGAATGTCTCAGGCAAAGTGATATGGCAGATAACTGCAGGAGATACAGATCAATGGAAAGTTTCGCGAGAAGTGTCTGAACGCTCATTGGTTCGAATCAATTGAGAACGCCGAGGGGAACATCGATGCTTGGCGTTGGGACGATAATGAGAATCGACTTCACCGTTCTCTCGAGGGTCTGACACCTCGGGAATTTGCGGTACGGGCGAAGCTCACAGGGGTCGCAAACTCGCATTCCTAGCGGTCCGATTATCCGGGGGCCGGTCAATATTGATCGAATGGGTTTATCGATCCATTTGCTCGCACTTCGCGCAAATTCCGTGCGCGAAATTTCACGGTGTCCGATTGGCACGTCGCAGCTTTTCAACGTCGGCGGACTTCAGAAGTACTTCCCCCGGTGAATCTACTTTCCAGCGTAGAAATTTCGCGCGCGCAAGATCTTCTATCTTCGAACGATTTGTGACGAAGGCTTCAAGGCGTGCAGCGCGCCCGCCTTTGTCCACCCCGAAGTAGTCTTCGAGCGCTTCACGGCTGACGGTACAATCGACAGCATGACCCAATGCTTTTCCAACGAAGCTTACGACGTCCCGCTCTGAATCGTAGCGCTGGGTTTGATCTTCAAATGTGAGATCGATGCCGGGTATGACGTCTCGCGTTCGACCCAGAGTTTTGAGCGTCAGGTCGCGGGCACGCTGGTCGATACGCTCCATACCTTGCAGCAATAACCGCTTCCAGGTAGGTCCGCGCCCATAGGCTTCTTCCCAGGCTTGTTTCAGCTCGTGGGGCTGCTTCTCGGTGAGCACTTCCAACAATGCCGCGGCTTGTTTGAGATCCTTGTCGCGCTTTCCCACTGCGGCACTACGGCGGTGGGACAGTATCAATTTATGTACCGCGTAGCGTTCTGGGCGGGGGATGTGTACGTGAATGCCTGAGCCGTGCAAGATCACCGCAGGCACGGGTTCGTATATCAAGAAGTCCAGGAAGCGCAGCGGCTGTGCATCCGTTTGCAACGCAGGTAAAGCTTGGGGCTCGTCCGTGTCGGCTCCCTCGTTCGGGGTCAGAAATTCGACTTGCAGGCCGCCCTTGGCGACATAGCTGGTCGTGCGATTGCTGGATAGGTTGGGTACTTCGCGGAAGGTCTTCTCAACCCGCTTGAGTACCTCGAGCATGGGCGGGGTTTTGTCCCCGACCGCGATTGACACATTCTTGAATTGGGTACTGTCGACATCCGATGTCTGCAGCAGCGCATTGGGAAGTTTGGCTCCGAGGATAGCGGGGTAGCTTTGGTAGGCAACCGTCCCGACGAGCACGCTGCGTAGCCGGAAGATTCCAGCGTTGGCCAGTGCGGAAATTACTTCGCCAATGATCGGGATTGGAGCCGTGAGACCAAAGGACCGCACCAGCGTGGAGACTAGGGCGCGACGCTCTTTTTCATCGTTCCGGGCCTGCTTGTGGTCCGCAATCCGTTCTACCAATTCGCGTGTTTGCGGACCCACATAGCGCTGTTCTCGACCTGTCTTGGTCGATACCTGAAAATACCAATAGCGCCTCTTGTTGATTGTCTTCGATATAAATGCACCGTCCTCGGGAAACGGGTCGTTAAACGATGCCACGGAGCACCGCTGCAATAGTTCGGCATAGATCGTTTGGATCACAAGCGAAGGGGCGGCCATGGAGCGATCCTTATACGCAGCTCTCAAGCTGAGTATAGACAATTATACTCAATATGCGATTCGAGTATAAGGCACCGACTACTTGCACGAAATCGC
>DASXYW010000066.1:0-32468 GCA_036502265.1 Steroidobacteraceae bacterium
GCAACAGTTCCTCGGGCTTGCGGTTGTGCCGCAGCAGCTTCCGGATCTGGTAGGACCGACGGGCCATGCGTGTCCTTAAGCGCCGTGCGCGCGGTTCAGGCCGCCGCCGGAGCCGGCTGCCGCTCGGTGACTGCGTTCAGAAACTTGACCGAGGCCATCTCGAGGCTGTCGATGGTATCGGTGGTTTTGGTCTGCAGCCAGGCATGGATCAGCAGCAGCGGCACCGCGCTCATGAGGCCGAAGGCGGTACAGTTCATGGCCACTGAAATGCTGGCCGACAGCAGGTTGGCCTTCTCGGCGGGATTGACCGTCGCCACGGCGGCGAACGCGTTGATCAGGCCGATGACCGTGCCGAGCAGCCCGAGCAGCGTCGCCAGGTTGGCGAAAGTGGCGATGTAGTGCGTGCGCTTTTCGAGCCGCGGCACCACGTCCATGAGGCTCTCTTCCATGGCCTTCTCGATGTCGTCGCGATGCCGCGCCGAGGCGATCCGTGCCAGGCCGTAGCTGAGGATCTGTGCGATGGCCGCGGTGGATTTGGACGTAATGGCAATGGCCTTATTGAAGTCGCCGCGCTGCAGGTACGGCACCAATTCGTTCCAAAGTCCGCGGTTCCGCAGTTGCACCTGCGTCAAATAGATGAATCGCTCCAGCGCGATCGCGAGACCCGCGACCAGCACCACGGCGATCGGATACATCATGTCGCCGCCGCCCTGAAAGAATTTGACTATGTGACTGAACATGCTGACTCCCGTTCCTGAACGCTATGATCCACCGAGTTGATCAAACTAAGGTGACGCAGTAGCCCAATACCGCGACCTACTTCTCATCCCGTGTCTCCGGCGGGTTGGCAGTGGCCCCGCCCGCCGCAGACTGCGACGCAGCCGCGCCCGGCCCTCCGGCGCCGCCTTCGAGAGCCGAGTAGTACCGGTTCTGGCGCCGGAAGACGTCGCGATCCACCGGCGTCAGTGCCTCATCGAGCAGGCTGTTCGGCGGGCGCCCGGCGAAGTCGCCCGGGTCGGCCCGACGCCAGGGAACCACGTACATGACCTTGGGCAGCTCGCGGTTGCCGCTGATCTGCGTGGTGCCCAGTTCAATTCGATCCTGGCTCTTGCCAGGCGCGGGCGCCGCCGGCTGCGGCGGTGCGGCGGCTGGCTTGGCAGTCCTTCCCTTGGCGGTGGGTTGGGCCGCCTGCGGTGCTGCAACAGGTGCTGGTGCCGCAGCGGGCGGTGGCGGAGCCTCAGCCGGCGGCGGCTCGGGCGAGGTCTGTACGCCCGGTTCCAGGTCGGACGGCGTCTGCGCAATCGCCATCCCACCCGACAACAGGCAGGACATCAGAACGGTAGCGCGGTAAATCATGTCGAACCTCCGTTGCTGTCCGCGGCCACCGGAGCCGCAGCGGGAGTCTGCGGCGACGCCGCGGGTGTCTCCGGAGCCGCGGCGGGAGTTTCCGGCGAGCGCGCCGGAGTTTCCGGCGACGCGGCGGGTGTCTCCGGTGCGGGCTCGCCGGTTGGTGCCGCCTTGATGCCCATGCGTGTGCGCAGCTCTGCAATCCAGGATGTGACCGGCTTGTCCTCGCCCGACAACTCCTTGTAGCGTTCGAACTCAGGCAACGCGGCAGGCGGATCGTCCAGGTACAGGTCGAGCAGCACGCCGAGATTGCAGTGTTCGGGCGCATAGTTGGCATCGCTGGCGATGGCTTGCGCGTACGCACTCCTGGCGTCGCCGAACTTGCCCTCCTGACGCAACGTCACACCCAGCTCGCTCCAAGCCATCGCATTGCCCGGCTCCAGCGTGGTGGCGCGGCGCAGATCCGCCTCGGAGTCGGCCAGCTTGCCCTCGCCGCGCGCGAGCAGCCCCAGGTCGATGGCTGGCGCGGCATAGCCCGGATATTGCGCCTCGAATTGTTGCAGTTCGAGTTCGGCGTCGGTCTGCCTGCCGCTGCTCGCCAGCTGCGTGGCACGCTGGTAGGCAGCCAGCTCGGCCCCACTGGGCGCGTCGGCCGCACCCGCTGGCGCGAGTCCCGCAACCCAGGCCTCACTGCGTTCAGCCTTGCCGTAGCGCGCCGGCTTGAGCTTGGCGAGCGCATCGAAACTTTTTTTGACCGACTCGTCATAGACCCCTTCCGTCGCGCGCTTGACATTGAGTTCATGGATCGAGATGGCCTGCTCCTCGAATGGGTAGGCCTGCTCTTCCAGCAGCGCATCGTACTGCTCGATTTCGTCGCCGCTCAGCTTCTTCGGCCGTTCAGAACTCATCAGGTCGTGCGCGAGGTCGCGATAGAGCTCGCCGGTCTCGAACGTGGCCGCGGTCGTGGTCTCCGCCACCTGGTATTCGGCCACCTGTTTGTAGGCGGCCAGAGCTGCTTCCATGGCCTTCCTCTTGGCAGCGAGCGACTGCTTCAGCGGTGCAACCAGCTTGACGGCGCGGAACGCGTCGCGGGCTGGCTCGGCCAGCGCCAATTGCGCGCGAGCCGCCAGGTAGCGCGTCCGATCGGTCCGGCCGCTGCCCGCACCCGCATCGGCCTTGACGATTTCACGCTGCCAGTAACGCTGCCGCTCGAGGTTGCCGGACTTGACGGCACCGTCGAGCAGCCGCTGCCGAACCTCGATGGCATCGGCGACCGGCGTCGGGTAGTCGCGCACGAGCTTCTCCAGCATGGCTGTGCTGCGCACATCGTCGCCGGACCCGGCATACAGATCGGCCGCCTTGAGCGTGGCTTCACGCACCACGGCTCGATCCTCGGCCGGGTTGGCGGCAATGTGCTCGTACTGCGCCGCGGCCTGCGCAGTATGACCGCCCTGCTCGTACGCAACCGCCAGCTTGCGCTCGACGTCCCCGGCGTATTCGCTCTTTGGGTAGTCGCGTCGGTAGGCCTCGAGCACGGCGATGGCCTGGTCCCACTCGCCGGCGGAGATCAGCGCCGCGGCCGCATCGTACTGCGAGGTAACCGTGATCTTCGAACCCGCGGCCACGCGGTTCACGCGCAGGAAATCCTGCGCCGCGCCTGCCTGGTCACCCGCGCTGCGCTTGGCGTCGGCCTGCTTGTAAACCGAGTCCGCGAGTCGCTCGGTGATGTCCGCGCGCTCGGGGTCGTTGGGCGCCGCGGCCGCCTGGGCGTGCGTAAAGGCCGCTTCGGCGTCCGGGTATGCGCCCTGGTTGAAAGCCACCTGGCCAACGATGGTCCAGGCAATGCGCTGCTGTGCAGCGCTCACGGCCGGACTGCGCGCCAGCAGCGCCTGGGCCGCCTGCGCTGCCCGCGGCTGGTCGCCTGCAGCATAGAGGTCCTGGGCCGCGTGCGTCAGCACCACCGGCGCTTCCGGATGCTCGGGGAAGGTCTGGGCGAATTTGAGTCCCGCGTCGGTGGCGCGCTGGTGCACTTCGGCACGCGCGCCTGGCGCCAGCGACTCCTCATATTTCTGGTACGAAACCAGTGCCGCGTGCCCGGCCTCCGCGGAGCGCTCGTTGCGCGGGTAGCCATAGGCCGTGTGCTCGTATTCGGTGGCCGCATCGAGATACTGGTGGCTCTCGAACAGCGCGTCGGCGAGCAGATAATTCGTTGCCGCCGAGTCCGGGTCGTCCGGGAACGAAGCCAGGTAGCTGCGGTACCAATGCGCGGCCGCCGCATAATCCTCGGGCTTCTTGGTCTTCTGCGCGCTGGCGTGATAGTACTGCGCCACGTCCTTGATGTTGACCTTCAGCTCGGACACGACCTGCGGATAGTCGCTGCGTTGCCGGCCCTTCCAGAAGGGCGCATCGAAGCCGTAATGCTCGGCGTACTCGAGCTTGCCCTGCAGCATCAGATCGGGGAACCCGCCCTTGCGATAGGCTTCAATCGCCGCCATCGACAGCACCGGCGCGTGCTCGTCGACCGGAGCGCGGCTGACGAACGCGCGGTAGGTGGTTGCGGCATCCTGGTAGCGCTGCTTGTCGACGTAGAGATCGCCGAGCTGCTGATACAGCATCCAGGCGTAGGGCGGCGTCTTGCCGCGGCGAGCCAGGAACTCGTCGAGGGATTTTGCGCCGTCCGCGTACGAGAACGTAATGCTCATGACGCGCAGCGTGTCTTCCGCCAGCTCGCGGTCGGCGCGGCCGAGCGACTGCCAGGGCCGCATGCGTGCGCCGCTGGCGGGGTCGATCAGGGTCAGATCGAGCAGATCGGCGAACGATTTGAGGCTGTCTTCGTTGAGGCCCTGCTTGAACTGCGACCAGCCGTGCTTGTACAGGCTCTGCGCGTAGAAGGTCGATCCGCCGCGACCGCGCGCCAGCACCGCCTCGTAGGCGGCCTGCGCCTCGGCATAGCGACGGTTCGAGAACAGGATTTCACCGCGTCGGAACTGCACCTCGGCGATGTCGCGGCTCTTCGGGTAGCGCGCCACGATCATGTCGAGTGTGGCAAGCGCCTGCGCCTCCTGACCGGTGGTCTCATAGGCCCGTGCCAGCTGATAGAGGACCTGGTCGTTGCGCGGATAGTCGGGGTACCCCTTCAGCAGCGTGGTGTAGAGACGAATGGCTTCGGCACCGGCCAGGTCGAGCTGCGTCACCTCGCTGGCCATGCGCTCGAGTTCGCCGGACTCCAGATTCAGGTCGCCGAGCCGGCGCAGCGCTTCCGCTCGCAGCTTCGGATCGGCGTTCTGCATCTTCAGGAACTCGCGATAGTTCTCCATTGCCTTGGAGGGACCGCCGCTGTGAGCCGGGCCCGGGCTGACCACGACCGACTGCGAGCCAAGATCGCCGATGGTGGGCGCGGCCGGCGGCGGGCTCTTCGCAGCCATGGCCGCTACGGCCAGCAACGCCACGGCCAGGCCGATGGCATGGCGCAGGACGGACTTCACTTGGCCCCCGGCACGGTCGTGGCCGGTGTCTGCGACGGCGCCTGCTCGGGCGCCGGCGCCTGCTCGGGCGCCGGCGCGGCAGCGCCCGCGGGCTTGGCATTGCCGTTGGTATCGTCCGCCGCGCGGTCGTAGATATCGGCCAGTGCAAACCGCGCCTGCAGCGCATAGGCATCGAGCCGCTGCTTCTGTGCCTGCAGCTCCGATTCGGCCACGCCTTCCAGGTACTGATTCTGCTGCTCGGATGCCTGCGACAACCGCTCGCGCGTGCTGCGCACACGCTCTGCGAGTGCGGCGATGCGACCGCTGAAATCCTCGGTGTTGGCGAGCACGCTGCCGCGCGCCTGCTGCAGCCGCACCCAACGGTTCTGCAGCTCCTCGAGCGAATCGTCGATGTCGCGCAGCGCGCGCTGCTCCTGGTAGCTGCGGCCCTTGAAGGCTGCATCGAGCTGCCAGTAGAGCACGCCCTTGAGCAGCCGCACCTTGTCGCGCGTTTCTTCACGATCGAGCCCCGGCGGCATTGCCTGCAGCTGCTCCTCGAGCTGGGCGATATGAGCCCATTGCGAGCGCTCCTCGGGTGTGCCGAGTGCGGCCACATCGTTGCCGGTCTCCACCGCATCGAGTTGCGCGCCGACTCCGGCGCGCGCGTCGCGCATGCGGGTCAAGCCATTGGTCTCGAGCAGGGCCTCGACCTTCGGCAGCCGCTCGGCATAAGCGCGTTTGCGCGCGTCGATCATGGCCGCGAAGGCGTCCATGCTGTCGTCCCATTTGCGCAGCGTACCGGCCATGAAGGCCATGTCCCGGTAATTCTTGAGGCCGGCCTGGAAATCGTTGTCGGCCAGGATCGAGTAGAGGAAGTGCGATTGCGGCGTATCGGGCAATGCCTTGAGCTGCCAGTTCCAGCCGTAGCGCGCATCCTTGTCCTCGCCCAGCAGGTCGTCGAGCATGTGCCCTTCGTGAATGTGCGCAATCGATCCGTCGAGCTGATCGGACTCGTCGGCAAATGACTTGAGCGCCGTCTCATAATTCTCGGCGGCCTGCTCGCCGGCATTCAGCTTGGCGTACGCGAACGGCACCGCCAGAAAGGATTCCTGCACCGCCGGGTCCAGCAGGCTGCGCTTGCGCAGCTCCAGCCACGGCGTGAGCGCGCCGCGGTAATCGCCGAGGCTGGAGCGCGCCCAGCCATCGCCCAGCAGGGCGCGGCTCGAATACTGGCCGTTGAGGCGCACCCGCTCGAGAGCGACGCGTGCCGGTGAGGCCTGGTCGGCTTGCAGATAGGCAAAGCCGAGCGCCAGGTTCGCCTTGTCCCGGAGGTTGAGCAGTTCGGCGCTGTTGGAGCTCAGCGTCCCCACCCGGGTCAGGATCGGATCCGCTTCCGCGAGCCGGTTGGCGCGCACCAGCGCCACGCCCAGGTTGAAGCCGGCATAAGCCATCCAGACCGGGGATCCGTGGTAGCCGCGCAGCTGCGCAATGGCATCGTCATAGCGCTGCTGGCGCATCAGCGCATTGACCAGCAGGTTTACGAGCTCGCCTTCGAGCTCCTCGGGCAGCTGGCCCTCGATGTGGCTGATGGCGTCCTCGGCACGGTCGTAGTAACCGCGCTGGTACCAGATCTTGGCCAGGTAGAACCAGGCGCGATTGCGCACGCCGACCGGCACATCGCTGGTCAGCAGGCGCGCGAAGCGCACGCCCGCCTCGTTGTGCATGCCCAGTTCGAGATACAGGCCACCGGCGAGCAGGTCCGCGTCGTGCGCGTGATGCGGCATCCGCTGCCACTGGCTGAAGGCTTCGAGTTCCGTGAGCGCCTGGAACTCTTCGCCCGAATAGAATTGGAACAGCACCTCGCCGTAGTGCAGGTCCTGCACCTTGATGCTCGGCAGCTTGTCCGGATCGCTCTTGCGTGCCGCGTGCGCAGCCGGCGACGCGGCCAGCGCCACCAGCAGAGCCAACACGACTCCGGAGCAACGGGGACTCATGATCGGCTAGTCCCAGTCCTTGATCTCGAATTCGGGCTGCTGTGCGCGTTGATAGTCGGTGATCTTGAGTTCCAGGTACTTGGCGCCGACACCCTTGGTGAAGCGAATGCTGTCGGCACGGCGGTAATAGCGGTCGTGCGGTCCCTTGCCGTTGAACAGAGCCACCAGCTCGTGCGGCCCCGCCTTGAGGTTGCCGACGTACAGCCGCTGGACGCCACCTTTGAGCAATGCGGAAACCTCGCGCGGCGTGTACAGGTAATTGCTGACGTCGTGGTTGTCGATCTTGAGCGTGATCGAGTCCAGCGCGAAGAAGTCGCCAACGTCCATGGACACGAATACCGCCACCTGGGTATTGGCCGGGAACAGCAGGTCCTCCTCCAGCATGAACAGGTCCTTGTTGAGGTCGACCACGTCCTTCTTGAGGCCCTGGATCTGTTCATCGAGCGAGCGTGTAGCTGCGCCGGCATCACTGTCGGCAGTGGCGGGCGCCGCTGCCGCATCGCCGGCGGGGGTCGTGGCCGGCACAGCCGCGGCGGGCGCGGTAGGCGGTGGAACTGCCGCGGGCGCTGCCGGCGCGGCATCGGCAGCCAGCGCCGGAACCGCGAGCGATGCCAGAAGCAGCGGCCAGAGCGAGCGCAGCAGACGGTGCATCATGGTGTTCATAGGAGAATGCGTGGCTTTGGGAAAGTTCATGGTGGTATGAGCCTGTCGTCGAGCAGCGCGCGTATCTGCGCCACGTAGGACGGGTCGTTGGGACGGTCGTCGCTGTGCATATATCGAACCACGCCGCCACGGTCGATCAGCACCGTGGTCGGCAGAACGCCGATCTCGAATGCCCGACTGACGCTCTTGGCGCCATCGAGCAGCAGCGGAAAGGAGGTCTGGTGCGCATGCGCATAGTCGAGCGCACGCTGCGGATCATCCTCAACGCTGACACCGAACACGACCAGACCGGACGAATGGTAGGTGGCATAGAGTCGATCGAGCGCCGCCAGCTGCGCCGCGCACCGGCCGCAACGGCTGCTCCAGAAGGACAGCACGACCGGCTGACCGAGGTATTCCGACAGTCGTACGTTGCTGCCGGCCGCGGCCGGCAGGGCGAAATCGGGTGCGGGGCGCGACAGCATGTCTGCCGGTGCGCGAGCCTCTGCGCGCGCAACTGCCAGGCACAGCGTGCACGCCACGAGCAGCGCCAGCGACCGCCCGAAGCCCTGCTCCAATCTCTGCTGCTGCTGCACTCGCTATCTCCGGCTCGAGCTGTCCACGGATGATGATTTAACATTATCCGTCAATCGCCTGCACGAGGGTTGAGATCCTGCGCACAGACCGGCAAGCTCGCGCATTCTGCACGCGAAATGCGGTGCGCTCCGGCACGCGCGATGAACCTCGCGCCGGCGCGCACCGATCTGGATCGCCCTGGCCGCCGTCAGCGGATCGGGGCCAGCGCAATCAATGCATCGTAGGCACTGGCACTGCCGAGACCGGTGCCCAGCCCGCTGGCCCACTTCAGCGTCTGGAATGCGCCAGCCTTGTTGTGTAGCGCCAGATAATTCAACACCACGGTCTCGGCGAGCAGGTTGACCGCGTTGGCACCAGGACTCGAGGTGGTGTTGACGTTGCCGTCCTTCGTGTAGTTGCCGATCTGGTTGCTGATCGTCGCCGGTCGCCCGTTCGGGTTGTACACCAGGAAGAATGTCGCTGCGGTCGACTGGTTATCCGCGGTCCAGACGCCCTTGCCGCGGCCGCCAACCGAACTGTCGACCATGCCGCTCGACACGACCGACCCGTCGGTGAAGACATAGATCATGAGTGGCTGATGCATGCGCGCCGCGTACTCGAGGCACGCGCCGATGCATTGACCGGCCTCCAGGTCGCGCATTTCGCCGGTCGCACGATCGCCGGTGTGGTAGTCGTACCCGCCCAGTTCGATCGTGCCGGCCGAGGCGTAACCATTGACGACCATCTTCATGACGGCCGCGGTCGCCTGGAAATTCGAATCGGCCTGGTATTCGGCGGTCGTGAAAATCCCGCTCGGACCCACGATGCTCGTGTCCAGATCCGGATTCAACGTCGTACTGGCATTGCCATAGCGGTCCACCTGGTCGGCCGCACCGACGTAACCGCACTGCACCAGGTCCTTGACCACGGCATCCTGCGTCGCACCGAGCTGGGTGTTGACCGCATTGAGCTTGTTGGCGCTGATGCGCTCGATCGACTCCAGTACCAGCGTGGCATCGTTCTGGCTCAGCAGCCCGACCAGCTGGCCCGTGCTCACCAGGCCGGTGACGTCGGAAGCCTGCGAAACCTTGGTCGGCGGCACGGTGGGATCGATCATGTATGACGGAGCCATCGAGTTGCCGCCGGAAGTGGAACTTTCGGTACCGATCAGCGCCAGCAGATCGCCCTTGTTGCCGGCGGCCGGATTCAAGACCGCGAAGCCCGAGCTATAGATGCCGTACATGGGATTGTGCGGGTTGTCGCCGGTATCGTTCTCGCTCATCGCCGGCATGATGGCGCCGTTGGTGCTCGCGGCCGTGCCCACGGCGATGCGCTGCTTGATGCCGCGCAGATAGGCACTGTCACTGTGAAAGGCGACGCCGAGCGACTGGTCGATGAAGTTACCCGCGCCGGCGGAAGCATTCGGAATCATGTTGCCGGGCAGCCCCAGGCGGTTGTAGCCGGCCGTGGTCAGGAAATCGAGCTGGCCGCCCGCGCCGCCGACCAGCACGTTCGAGCCCGCGATATTGCCGCCGCCCGCGAGATCGAAGCAGATGAACGGAATCATGCCCGAGCCCGTGGTGATGTCACAGGGTGAAATCTTGAGCGCGGCGATGTCGGGCGCCAGCGTGGCGTAGGCCCTGCGCGGGTCGGCGAACATGCTGAACAGGGAGAAGCCCGCCACCGTCGCCGTGGCGCCCGTGAATCCCTGCGCCAGAAACTGGCGCCGCGTTACCGGCGGCCGGTGGTTCTGGTGGCGCAGCGGGTCGTTGAGGCCTAAGGTTCGCTTGCGTCGGATCTTCATGGCTGTGCTCTCTGAAAGGGGCTACTTGATCAGCATCGTGGCGCTGCCGAGCACCGTGGCGCAGGCCGCCTTGGCGATCGTGTGCGTCCGCGTGGGCGTCTGAACGCAGGTCGGGTCGCTGGCATTGCAGTTCACCAGCGCCGTCATGAGGCTGTAGAGCTCCGTGCGTATCTGCGCATCGGTCGGCTGGCTGGCCAGCCCGATGCCAACCGCAGGGCTGTTGATCAGCGGCGTGATCACGAGGTCCATGCCGGCGTCGGTGCCGAAGGCCTGCGCCGGGGTCTGGTTCAGATTCAATCCCGGGAAGAATGCCGCCGACTGCGCCGGCGTGTCGACCAGCGTGCTGCAGTACTGGATGGACAGCTGCGAGATGCCTATTTCCTGTGAGGGCAGGAAGCCCTGGATGTCCGGCACGGTCGGCAGCTGCTGCTGCACGGTCAGGTAGGTCGCGTTGACCGACGTGATGCCCGGTGACACGCCCGTGATCGCCGCCATGGAGGCGTTGATCTCGTCATAGACGTGCAGTCCGATGTCCGACGACGGCGCCAGATCGGTTGGCGCCGGCGCCACCGGAGTCGCCACGGTCCGCGTATGGGTGTGCGTACCGATCCGGTCGAAGCTCAGGAAGAACAGGTCCGAATTTGGCCCCAGCTGCAGCGGCACAACCGTGCCGACACTCGACAGCAGCTGGCCGCCGGTGGCCGAGTAATTGTCGTCGGTAACGCTGGTGTTGAGTGTGCTGAACGCCTGGCCCACCTGCAGTTCCTGGCCGTTCATGCCGATATACATGCCCGCGATCGGGATGTTGCCCGGTTGTGCCTTGGGATTGAGGCTGATGAACGTCGGTTTGGCCAGCAGGTAACTGTAATTGTCGTACTGGCTGGCAGTCACCATGATGTAGCTCTGCGCCACACCGGTCAGCGCGCTGACGTCGAACAGCAGGTAGAACACCTGGCCCACGCCGGCCGCATAGTTCTGCTGGATCTGCGCAATGTTGAGCGCGTTCTTGTGAACCGCGGCGAAGCGGATCTCACCCTGCCACGGGCGGTCGTTCGAGGTCTCATTGCCGAGCACCCAGGCGAAGGTGTTGTCCCAGTTGGCGAGCGTGCCGCCCTTGACCGGATCGACGTCGCCGGTAAAGTTGCCGTTGATATAGAGCTGCCGGCCGTGCGTCGAGTCGTAGGTCAGCACGATGTGCTGCAAGGCAGCCTGGGCATTCATGTTGGCGGCGGCGGTCGTCAGCGGCGGCGCACCGTTGGCGTCGGTACTGGTGGTGCGCCCGTAGGCCTGATACTGCATCGCATCCTGCGCCAACGTAAAGTTGCGCGCCGAAGTGCCGCCGGAGTAGCCGCCCATGAACGCCATCGTCTGCGTCACGTTGGCGGGTGCGGCCCAGAGCTCGAGCGAATACTGCCCCGAGGCGGCTATCGAGCTGTAGATCTTGCTGCTGGTGGCGGTCGAGCCCTGCGCCTTGGCACCGCCCGTGCCGAAGATCAGGCCCCAGGCGCTGTCCCAGGTGGTGTTGCCGGAAATCGTCAGGTTGATGGCCGGATCGACGCCGCTGGTATCGAAAGCCGTGGTGCCGGTGTTCTCCTTGAACAACCAGCGCGCAATGATGTCCGCGTCGTAGCGGTTCTCACCGGACGCGATCGTACCCGCTGTCAGCGTCAGCGCGCGCGACACGACCAGGCTCGGATCGACCGGCGTGGTCTGCACGGCGTTGGCGAACCCCTGGATCGCCGCCAGCATGCGCGCGGCGCTTCCCGCACAGTCGACCGGGCCGCCGGGCGTGGTGGCCCAGCAGTTGTGCGACTCGGTGGCCAGGCGCACATAGAAGCGAGACAGGTTCGGCGTATTCAGGTTGATCTTGGGTTGTGCCGCGGCGTACGCCTGGTCGACGTTGCTGCTGGCGAAGTAAGGCGACTGCGGCACCGTGGCGCTCGGCGAATGGCAGCGCGAGCAGAACATGGTCAGCAGCGGATAGACGGTCGTGGAGAATAAGGTGGAGTCCGCCGGGTATTGTTTGGTCGGTCCCACCGCCTGGTCGACCGGCGCCGTGAGCTGGATCTGGGTCGAGCCGGCCGAACCGCCGGAGCCGCCGCCGGCCCAGTTCTGGATCCAGGTGGTTAGGATGTCGGCGCAGGCCGAGGGACTGGACAGCCAGCAGTTATGGCCGCCACCCACTTTCAGCACCATCGGTGACTGATCCGGCTGGGTCAGATTGACCACGCTCAGTGCCGCGCTGTAGGCGAGGTTAACGTCATCGGAGCGCGCGAACATCGGCGACTGGCCACCGGCCTTGTGACAGCCCCCGCAGCGCGAGGACATATTGATGTTCTGCCACAGGTTGACCTTGAAGGCCTCGACGTCGGCCGAGGCAGGCGCCGGGCCCGTGTAGATGGCCGCCGAGGATGCGTTGTTGGCGACCTCCGCATTCTGCGTCGTCGGCGCACCGCCGGAGCAGGCTGCCAGCAGCAGCGCCACCGCGGGCAGCAGCAGATGCAGACGAAGGCGATTTGTGTTCACTGTCATCTCTCCCTGATTGGGCGCGGCTTGAGCCTAGTTGCCCATGCAGTAAGCGGCGGTTTCGGCGAACACCTGCTTCATGTTGTAGCCGCCCGATTTGAAGTCGGCGGTGATCTGCGCCGCAGCGCCTCGATCAGCTGCATTGCTGGGCGGCCGCAGGCAAATGGCCTGGAACACCTTCTGCACCTGGCAGTTGGCGAACGCCTGACTGTTCGCCAGTTCCTGCCCGAGCGACTTGGCGCCGTTGCCGCTGCCGGGGAGAGTCGAGCTCCAGCCGAGCAGGGCATTGGCGCCCGAGCGCCAGCGGTTCTGCCAGGAGTCGTCGGGGGTGACGAAACCGTCCGGGAAATTGCCGGTATTGATGTGATACTTCGCCTGGGTCTGCCCGGGCGTGTAGACCAGCTGCAATGCGGTCGGATCGTAGTTGTAGTACGCAAACGCCTGCACCATCGGGTCCATTGCGGCATGGCAGCCAATGCAGTTGTTGAGGAACACGCGGCTGTCGCCGCCCGGCGAGCGGCTGACATCCTGGCGGATCCGGTCCGGCGGCCGCGTGATGTCCATCACCTGCGGCAGGTCGTTGCAGAGGTAATTGATCATCGTGAAGCGGAACATCGCGCGGTTGGTGCCGGCGATGAAGAAAGCCTGGGCCGCAGCCTCCGTGGTGATCACGCCGGCGGTGGCGGCCGACGGGACGCCGGTCAGGGACGACTGCGTGGTCTGCACGAGCGACGCCTTGAGGTCCGCGCCGTGGTCGTCCAGGTACTGATAATGGTTGTTGTTGGACGGCGAGTAGGCGGGCGCGCCGCCGACATTGCCGATGTAAAGAATGTCGGCCGAGAGCACGGTGTTGAACGGCACGTTATCCCGGATCATGCCGATGACCGTGGCGGTGTAGTCGTTCAGTGGCACGAACGGCGACTGCGCGCGGTTGGTCGCGGGCGCGATGAAATTGCGCAGCGTCACGTTGTAGAAGCCGCTGTTGTTCATGGCCAGCTGGGCCGCACCCTGCGGGTTGCTCTGGCTGATCAGCGTGGCCATCTGGGTGAGCACGGCATCGCTCGGCGGCACTCCCGCCAGGCGGTTGTGCATGCGCACGGCCTGTTCGTTCGGACCCGCCATGAGCGGCGACAGCGGTTGTGCGCCCAGCAGTGCTGCGAGCAGCACGCTGCCGGCGCGCTGCGCCGCTCGCTTGGTCCTGGTTACTGTTGTCATCGTTGCTCCGAGTGCAAAATGGCTTTGCACACTGCGCCGGAAATATACGCAGGCAATCATCCGACGGTAATGTCTCAGGGCACAGACATTAGTGTTCATTACGTAGCACCGCTATGCTCATCGATGCCGCAAAGTGCGGAAACTGAGACTGGCATCACATCGCACTCGCGCTTCGAGGAATGAACCTCTCGCACACACAAATCGACGGAGTTCTCAGGGTAATGAAGCGTTACCTGTGCACGCTCGGGATCGCATCGGCTGTGGCCGCCCTAGCTGGCTGCAGCAGTGGCGGCAATCTGTCCATCGGCAGCGGCCAGTCCGCGGCCGGGCAGAGCAACGACTTTGCGATCGCCTACGTCAAACGCGCGCTGCCGACCGACAGCGCAGATCTGGCCAAGCTGCGCGCCAAGGACGACGTCACGCTGCCGCGCGACTACTGGAGCAAGGCCGACGTCTACATCCGCACCGCCGCCAATCCCCAGGGCAAGGAGATCAACGTCACGGGCAGCGTCACCAAGACTGATTTCTGGGACGTCAAGGACCTCGACGTATCAGTCGATGGCAGCAAGCTGATCTTCGCCATGCGCGGCCCTCTTATGGACGGCCAGCAGGACTTCAAGCCTCCGACCTGGCACATCTGGCAATACACGGTCGCCGACGGCACCCTGCTCCAGCTCACTGGTACCGACATCGATACCGCGCCCAACTCCAATGACGTCGGGCCTCACTACCTCAGCGATGGCCGCATCGTGTTCTCTTCCACGCGCCAGACCACCTCGCGCGAGGTGCTCATCAACGAGGGTGGAGTCGGAGAGAACGTGCAGCCGTTCGAGGCGCAGACCGAGGCCGGCAATACGTCCGACTTCATGCTCATGGTCATGAACGCCGACGGCACCGGCATCCACCAGGTCTCCTTCAACCCGAGCCACGACATCGACTCCTACCTGCTGCCGACCGGCCGCATCCTCTACAGTCGCTGGGACAACACCCCGGGCCGCACCGGCGGCAGCGCCATGCATCTCTACAGCGTCAATCCCGACGGCACCGACGTCGAGCTGCTGTTCGGCGCACAGAGCCACACCACCAGCGTCACCAACCCATCCAATGCCGCCAACTGCGGCGGCCTGCAGTGCGCCGTGCAGTTCGTAAACACCCGGCCGCTGCAGAACGGCAAGCTGCTGGCGCTGGTGCGACCGTTTGCGAACGCCGATTTTGGCGGCAACCTGCTGCTGATCGATGCCGACGGCTACGTCGAGAACAACCAGTCATCGCCGGACACGGGCTATCCGACCGCCACCAACGCAGAGCAGGCGGCCACCGGCAATGACGTGCGCACGCAGACGTCCAATGGTGTGCCCGTGCCCTCGCCCGGCGGTCGTTTCAACTCCGCCTTTCCGCTCTGGGACGGTACCAACCGCGTACTGGTCAGCTGGGGCCAGTGCCGGCTGCAGAACGCGCAGGGGCTGCTGCTCGCCTGCACCACGGATAATCTCAACCAAGCCAATGCCGCCAATTCCACGCTGACACTGGCGCCGCCGCTGTATAGCGCCTGGCTGCTCAATTTCAACGACGGCACGCTCAAACCCATCTTCCAGCCGGTCGAAGGCGTCATGATCAGCGACGTGGTGTCGCTGCAGGCCCGCACTCTCCCCTGCATCACTACCGCTACCTGTCCGGTGGATACGGTGCCCCCCACGACCCTCGATCCGGCCTTCGGCATCCTTGACATCCGCAGCGTTTACGACCGCGACGGCGTGGCAGTGGGTCTGGGCAACAATGCCAGCCTGAGTGCCATCGCCACGGCGGATGCGGCCAGCCGGCCGGCGCGCTTCGTGCGCATCGAGAAAGCGGTCGCGTTTGGCGACCCTGATCTGATGGATGGCTTCCCGAAATTCGACAAGGGCATCGCGCTCGGCAACTCGGTCGGTTACATGCGGCAGATCCTCGGCTATGCGCCGGTCGAGCCCGATGGCTCGGTGCGCGTCACCGTACCGGCCAACGTGCCGTTCCAGATCACGGTGCTGGACGCCAACGCGCGGGTACTTCCCACCTTTCCTCGCCACCGCTCCTGGCTGAGCGTGCAACCCGGCGAAGTACTCAGCTGCAACGGCTGCCACACGCCGCAGCCGGCTCAGGTGCTGACTCCGAGCGGCGGACCCGCCATCGAGGTCAGTGGCCGTTCGCATGGCCGGGCCAACCTGTTCACGGCGCTGAACGAGGGCGAGGCGGCCACGTTTTCCAACACCAGCAACGGCACGGTCGCCACCTACTCGCAATGCGCCGGCGCCACCATGGCGCAGGAGCTGGCCGGTGCCACCAGTTGTAACGGCAGTCCGAATGCCCTGTACGGCGCTGCGTCAATCGGCAGCGACGTGATCTTCAACGACGCATGGGGCAGCGGCACCGGACCGAACGCACCGATTTCCCTTACCTACGGCGCCCTGACGAGCAATCTGCCGATCGTCCCGGCTTGCCAGGCCACCTGGTCGGGCTTCTGCCTCAGCATCATCAACTACCCAACCATCATCGATCCGCTCTGGAGCCTGGCGCGATCCACGGCTGCCCTGCCCAACGGCGCAGCGACCTGCACCAGCTGCCACACCGCCACTCGCACCAGCACGGTCGGCGGCGTCACGACGCCGCTGCCCCCGGATGGCAACCTGCAGCTCGACGATGCGATGGCGCAGGCCGCCGCGCAGCTGCCCTCCTACACGCAGCTGCTCACTGCCCACGACGTTCTTTCACTCAACACCACCAATCAATTGGTAGACTCCGGCACCACGGTGCCTGGATCGATCGACGCGGGTAGCGCCAGTTTCTCGTGCTTCTTCCAGGTGATCAGCGGAGCCAGCATGGGCTGCAGTGTTACCGGTCCCGTGAATCACGCCGGCTTCATGACTGCAGCGGAGCTGCGGTTGCTGTCAGAATGGGTGGATATTGGAGCTCAGTATTACAACAACCCCTTCGACGCGCCGCTGGCTCAATAGATACCTCCTGCCCGTCGCTGCGCTGCTGCTGGCGCTGACGTTGCCGCCGCGGGCGCAGGCGCGGGAGTACCTGCAGCTGTTCGTCGTCCAGCCCTACCTGGAGCTGCATACGGCACCCGGACGCGGCTACCCGGTCACCCAGGTCGTGGTCCGTGGCGAGTCGGTTGACGTGCTGATGCGTCGCACCGACTGGTTCAAGGTGCGCACCGAACGTGGCATCGAGGGCTGGGCCAACGAACGCGACCTGGCGCAGACCACGCTGGCCGACGGCTCCCCTTTCCAGATCAATCTCGGGGATCGGGACGGATTCACCTCGCATCGTTGGGAAAGCGGCATATTCGGCGGCGCCTACGAGGGCGCGACCCTGATTTCCGCCTATCAGGCCCTGTCGCTGACCGACCATCTGAAGGTCGAGCTGTCCGCCTCCCAGTTTCTCGGCAACCTGTCGAACGGCTGGCTGGTGGATCTGGGTCTCAGCCACGTGTTCATGCCGGAGTGGCGCATTTCCCCCTTCGTCACGCTGGGCGGGGGCTACGAACGCGTCGAGCCCAAGGCAACGCTGGCTCTGCCCGTCAGTTCCAGCAACCAGACCGCCTATGTCGGCGTGGGCGTGCGCTATTACCTGGCCCGGAGACTGTTCCTGCGCGGAGAATTGCGCGCGCACGAGATCTTCACCAACCAGAACGCCAACGAGGTCAAGAACGAATGGAAAGTCGGCATAGCGTTCTTTTATTGAGCCTCGTCACGCTCGCCCTGAGTGGCTGTGCGCTGTTCCACCGGCATGCCAAGCCGGACGACAGCGCGCAGGCGTCGTCGGACAGCGACAGCAATGCGCCACCGCCGACGGTCATCGAGCCGCAGGTGGAGCGCCGCACCATCAAGGTGCCCACCATCCACCCGAGCAACGTCGAGATCGGCGCCTATTACGGCGAACTGTCGATACAGGACTTCGGCGCCCAGCCGGTGTACGGCGTGCGGCTCGATTACCACATCAGCGAGGATTTCTTTGCCGAGGCCATCTACGGGCGGGCCAAGGCGGGTTTCACGAGTTTCGAGACGCTCAGCAACATACAAATCATTTCCGATGCTGAGAGGCGCTTCACGTACTACAACCTGTCGCTGGGCTACAACTTGCTGCCAGGCGAGGTGTTTATCGGTCGCAATCTCGCCATGACCAGCTCGTTCTACGTCATTGGCGGTATCGGCAGCGTCAAATTCGCCGGAGACCAGAATTTCGCCGTCAATTTCGGCGCCGGCTTTCGGGTATTGCCAACGGACTGGCTGGCCGTGCACATCGACGTGCAGGATCTGGTGTTCCGGTCGGCCGTGACCGGCGAGGAACAGCTGAAGAACAATCTTCAGGCAACCATAGGTGCGACCGTATTCTTCTAGTAGCGCAATCGATGCCGACCCAAAGCTGTGTCGGCCAACGGAGGCGATCATGAGAATGACTGCATCCCTGCTGGGCGCTGGCCTGGCGACCGTGCTGAGCCTGGGCGCTTCGGCCGCTGACATCGCGCCCGGGGTTCAGGCCCCGGGCTTTCAACTGCAATCGTCGGCAAACACAAACCTGTCGCTCAGCGACCTCAAGGGGCAGGTGGTGCTCATAAACTTCTGGGCCAGCTGGTGCGGGCCATGCCGGCAGGAAATGCCCGTGCTCGAGCAGCTCTACCGCAAGTACAAGTCCGCCGGCTTCACGCTGCTCGGCGTCAACGTCGAGCCGAAAGCCGCCGACGCCGAGGGCTTTCTGAAATCGACGCCGGTGAGTTTCCCGATCCTGTTCGACCCGGACAGCAAGGTCAGCCGGCTGTACGAGGTTTCGGGCATGCCCAGTACCGTGATACTCGACCGCAGCGGCAAGGTCCGCTATGTACACCACGGCTACAAGCCTGGCGAAGAAAGCGAGTATCTGGACCAGATCCGCACCTTGGTGCGGGAATAGTCGTGCGCGCCGGGCTACTGCTACTGGTCGGCGCCATGACGCTGTGTGGCTGCAGCGCACCGCAGCCGTGGGTCAAGCCTTACGAGCGCGAGCACCTGGCCGATCCGATCATGTCGTTCGACCCGAATCCGGTGTCGAGCGTCTACCTCGATCACGTCTACGAGGTGCGTGAGGGTGCCCGTGGCGCCACCGGCAGCGTCGGCGGCGGTTGCGGCTGCAATTGAGGCGGGCATTCGTGCGATGAGACTCCGGCTGGGCATCAGGACGAGGACCATCACGGCGGCGCTGTTCACGCTGGCGGCTGTCAGCCGCGCGGCCGTACTGCCGGACGACCGCGCCGACCTGCTCTGGCACGACTGGAGCGGCGGCGGGGTCACCGTCCAGGGGCCCTCGATTCTGGTGCGCAAGAAGGTGACCGACTCGCTCTCGCTGGCCGCCAACTATTACGTCGACATGATCTCGAGCGCCTCGGTCGACGTACTTTCGACCGCAAGTCCCTACAAGGAAACACGCACGCAGGGCAGCATCAGCGCGGATTACATCCACGGCAACACCACCTACAGCCTGGGCTACATCGAGAGCAACGAGCGGGATTACAAAGCCCGGACCGGCTTCGCATCGGTCAGTGAATCGATGTTCGGCGACCTGACGACCATCTCGTTCGGCTTCACGCGCGGCTTCGACAAGGTTGGCGACGCCCTGCACCAGGCGGGACAGCCCATTCTGGTCACCTGGGTAGGCGATGCCGACCATCGCAACTGGCAGATCGGCCTGTCACAGGTACTGACACGCAACCTGTTGCTCGGCCTCAACTTCGAGACCGACGAGAGCGACGGCTACCTGCAAAGCCCCTATCGCTCGGCGCGCTATCTGGCCTTCGATGGCACCGTGCAGGCAGAATCGGCGGTAACTCCGAATACGCGCACCGGCAACGCCGGCTCTGTGCAGCTCAAGTACTACCTGCCCTGGCACGCAGCCGTCGACGGCAATTACCGGCTATACCACGATACCTGGGGTATCCTCTCGCACACGATCGGCGCAGGCTACACCCAGCCGGTCTCCACCTCCTGGACCCTCAATGGCAATGTACGCTACTACCGGCAGACCGCCGCCAACTTCTACAGCGACCTGCTGCCGTTCGAGGATTCGCAGAATTTCATGTCGCGAGACCGCGAGCTGGCCCAGTTCCACGATCTGTCCTTAGGCGTGGGTGCCAGCTGGCAGTTCCATCCGACCTGGCCGCGCTGGCTCGAGAAGGGTTCGCTCAATCTCAGCTACAACCGTCTGCACATCGCCTACGACGATTTCCACGATTTCGGGCGGCCGGGCGGCTCACCGTTGGGGATCCCCCTCTACTCGTACGACGCCAGCGTCACACAGTTCTTTATTTCCTTGTGGTACTGAACCATTATTCGCCTCTTGAGTAGCTGATCGCTACGGAGGCGATTCATGAACCGATCTTTCTTCGTGCGCGCGCTGCTGGGAGCCGCCGCGCTGGCCTGCTTTGTTCCCGCGGCTCTCGCCCAGTCGCCCGAACCGACGCGCGAGGATGCGCGCCTGATCACGGCCACGCAGGTCCTCGAGGAGCTGCGCGCCACGCCCGACCAGAATGTGCCGGACTGGCTCATGCAGCGGGCCTATGGCGTAGCCGTAATACCCGAGGTCATCAAGGGGGCTTTCGTGTTCGGCGGCCGCTACGGCCGCGGTGTGCTGACGGTGCGGGATGCTTCGGGGCGCTTCAGCAGCCCGGTATTCATCACGCTCGCCGGCGGCAGTGTCGGCTGGCAGGTCGGCGCCACCTCGACGGACGTGGTACTGGTATTCGTCACCCAGCGCAGCGTCGAGCATTTCGCGCGCGGCAAGTTCACGCTCGGCGCGGATGCCTCGGTGGCGGCGGGGCCGGTGGGTCGGCAGGGTGAGGCCGCAGCAGGGATCAACGCCGAGATCTACTCCTACTCGCGCTCGCGCGGGCTGTTCGCGGGCGTGGCCCTCGATGGCACCGTCATTGCGTTCGACAAAAAGGCCAATAACAGCTTTTATAACGGCGAAGAGGTGACCACCACCGAGATTACGACCGGCAAGGTCAGCTCCAAGTCGGAATCGGCGCGACGCTTCCTCGCGGCTGTCGCCGCCAGCGCCAATTCGGAAGGCGGCACCGAGCCGGCCAGCAGCACCGGCACACCCGCGGCGCCTGCCGCCCCGGCTGCGCCTCCCCCACCCCCTCCGGCCAGTTCGGGCGGCGTCAAGACCTACCCGATGGAAGACACCGCTCCTGGCCAGGAGCCCAAGTAGCCGGCCCAGCTAGCCGGCTTAGAGCAGCGTGTTGAGGTAGGGCACGCTGATCAGGGACAACAGTATGGCGATGCCGAGTACCGCGTTGGCGAGCTCGGGCTCGAGTTCGTACTGCCCAGCCAGAACAGCCGCCGAGATCATCGGCGGCATGGCTGTCTGCAACACGCCGACCACCAGCACCAGGCCGCTGACGCCGCTCGACCGCCCGACCAGCAGACAGATGGCCGGCGCGAGCAGCAGCTTCCAGATCACACCGCAGCCGATCACGGGCAGCAACCGCCGGGGCAGCCGCAGACGCTGCTGCAGACCGACCGAAAATAGCGCCAGCGGCGAGAGCGTCGCGGCAATGCGGGCGCAGATCGCATGCGGCAGCGAAAACGGATCGCCCGCCAATCCCAGCAGCACGCCGGCCAGCAGCGCAAGAAATGGCGGAAAGCGCAGGATCTGGCGCAGCAGCGCGGCCGGCTGCAGTTCCCTGCCGGCATAGATTGCGGTCACCGCCACCCCGCCAAGCACGAGCGCCGTAAAGCACCCGGTCTGATCTCCGATCACAGCCAGCGACAGGCCGGGCGCGCCGCGCAGAGCCTCGATCATCGGATAGCCCATGAAGGCCGTGTTACCGAGGCCGCCCACGAGTGTGAGCGCGCCGATCCGGCCACGCGACCATCCGAGTGCCTTGCCGAGTCCGGCGAACAGCAGCGCCGCGCCGGCGAACACGATCCAGTTGGCGGCCGTCAGGAACCAGAACTGCCGCTCGAAGCGCACCCGCGGGATCAGATCCAGCACCATCGCGGGCAGCGCCACCTGTATGACCCACCAGTTCAGTGCCTGCGCCAGACCGGCCGGCGGGCGCGCGAATCTCGCCACCAGTACGCCGAGTGCCAGGCAGACGAGCAACAGCACGAGCGAGGTCATCGATTTCATTATAGGCAGCATTTTTCCGCTAGCATCGCGCACTCATGACGACACTCGCACTCAAGGCCACGGGTCTCTGCAAGCGCTATGGCGCGGTCCGTGCGGTCGAGGACATCTCGTTTGAAGTACGGCACGGCGAGATCGTCGGCCTGTTGGGTCCGAATGGCGCGGGCAAGACCACCACCATCAACATGGTGCTGGGCATTCTGCAGCCCAGTGCCGGCAGCATCGAGATCGAGGGCGTGGACATCGGCCGGCAGCGGTCGCGGGCCCTGGCACATACCAACTTCGCAGCCGTTTACGCCACGCTGCCGGGTAATCTGACCGTCTATCAGAACCTGCGCTTCTTCGGACTTCTTTACGACGTCGCCGGACTCGACGCGCGCATCGAAACGCTGCTCGCGGAACTCGATCTGCGCGGGCTGCGCCACACGCGCTGCGGAGTACTCTCGTCCGGCGAGCAGACGCGGCTGGCGCTTGCCAAGGCGCTGCTCAATTCGCCGCGGCTGCTGCTGCTGGACGAGCCCACCGCCTCGCTGGATCCGTCGGCCGCGCAGATCATTCGCAGCCGGATCCGCTCCCTCGCCGACCGGCAGCGCTGCGGCATCCTCTGGACTTCGCACAACATGTACGAGGTCGAGGAGACCTGTCATCGCGTGCTGTTCGTTTCGCACGGCCGGATCCTGCTGGAGGGTGATCCGAAGCACCTGCCGCGCGAACATGGCACGGCATCGCTGGAGGAATTGTTCATCCGCCTGGCGCAGGAGCCATTGGCTGCCGCGCCCGCCACGGCATGAGGCTGCGGCCGATCGCCGCGATCGCACTGCGCCAGTTCTACCTGATGCGCAGCAGCCCGGTGCGCGTCCTGCCCATGATCGCCTGGGTGGCGGTCGACATCGTGCTCTGGGGTTTCATCGCCCGCTACCTCAACGGGGTCAATTCCAGGGGCATCAATTTCACCGCCAGCCTGCTCGGCGCTGTGCTGTTCTGGGACTTCTTCACGCGCGTCATGCAGGGCGTCACCATGGCCTTCTTCGAGGACGTGTGGTCGCGCAACTTCGTCAATGTGTTCGCATCCCCGATGCGCATATCGGAGTATCTCTGCGGCCTCGTGTTCACGGGGATCACGACCAGCCTGATCGGGCTCATCGTCATGCTGCTGATCTCCACTGCCGTGTTCGGCCTGCAATTCGCCGCGCTCGGGCTGCTGCTGCTGCCCTTCCTGCTGGTGCTGTTCCTGTTCGGAATCGCGCTCGGGGTATCGGCCAGCGCCATGGTGCTGCGGCTCGGACCCGCCTCGGAATGGCTGGTCTGGCCGATTCCGGCCCTGCTGTCGCCGTTCGCCGGCGTGTTCTACCCGCTCAGCACGCTGCCGGCGTGGATGCGCGGCGTCGGGCACCTGCTGCCACCTTCCTATGTGTTCGAGGCCATGCGCACGGTGGTCTCCGGCGGCAAAGTGGGTAATCTGCAGCTCGGCGCCGGTCTCGTACTGGCGGCCCTGTACGTGCTGCTGGCGTGCTGGCTGTTCACCGCGGTACATCGTCACGCGGTGCGCAGTGGGCTGCTGGCCCGTTACAGCGCCGAAAGCGTCAGTTAGACATGAACCGCGCCGACATCGTCCTGTACCTGGTGGCAACGCTGATCTGGGGCTCGACCTGGCTGGTCATCAAGTTCCAGCTCGGCCAGGTATCGCCGATCGTCTCGGTCGCCTGGCGCTTCGGTCTGGCCTCGCTGATGCTGATGCTGTACGCGTGGCTCAGGCGTCGCCCACTGCGATTTACGCGGCGCGATCATGCCTGGATCGCGCTGCAAGGCGTGCTGCTGTTCGGCATCAACTACATCGGCGTCTACCTGTCGGAGCAATACCTGGTATCGGGACTGGTGGCCGTGGTGTTCTCGCTGGTCGTGTTCGGCAATGTGCTGTGTCTGCGCCTGTTCTTCGGCACGCCGATCCGCGCCGGCGCGCTGCTGGCCGCGACCCTCGGCGTCGTGGGAGTCGCCTTGATTTTCGGACCCGAGCTGCGGTCGGTGCGGCACGGCACGGCCGGCGAGCTGCGCGGGCTGCTGCTGGCGCTGGGCGCCACCGCCGTTGCATCGCTGGGCAACATGGTCGCCACGCGCAACCACCGGCATGCGCTGCCGGTACTGCAGGTCAACGCCTGGTCGATGTTGTACGGCGCCGCGTTCGTGCTGGCCGTGGCGATCGTCAGCGGCCAGAGGCTGGCGTTCGAGGCCTCGTGGTCTTACGTCCTGGCGCTGCTGTTCCTGGCGCTGTTCGGTTCCGCGCTGGCCTTCGGCGCTTACCTGACACTCATGGGCCGCATCGGCGCAGATCGCGCCGCTTACACCGCGATCGCCATTCCGATCGTCGCACTGCTGCTCTCGACTGCATTCGAGAACCTGCGCTGGCACCTCGCGACCGTTGGCGGCGTGGCCGCCTGCGCAGGCGGCATCGCGCTGGCCTTGCGGCGCCGGCCGAGCCAGTAGCGGCGGCCGTGGCGGCCCTGGACATTTTCGTCGTTACACTGGCGTTCAGCGTGGCCGGCCTGTGGTTTGCTCCACGCCTGGTCGAATGGAGCCTGTTCCGGCCGTACTGGCTGCTGCGGCGCCGGCAGTTCTGGACGCCGCTGACCAGCGTGCTGGTGCACGCGGACCTGGCGCACCTGCTGTTCAACGCGCTGACGTTCTGGGCGTTCGCGTTCCGGCTGGAGCGGCTGATCGGCTCGGCGCGTTTCATGGCGCTGTACGCCTGCGGCATCGCGGCCAGCGATGCCGGTACCTGGTTCAAATACCGCAACAATCCGGACTACGCCTGCCTGGGCGCGTCGGGGGCCATCCTGGCGGTGCTATTCGCGTCCATCGTCTACTTCCCGCGCCAATCGATACTGATCCTGCCGTTACCGGTGCCGATTCCGGCGCCGCTGTTTGCCGTCTGCTACCTGCTCTACAGCTTCTATGCAGCACGACACCCTCACGGGCGCATCAATCACGAAGCGCACTTCAATGGCGCCTGGGCCGGACTGCTGTTCGTGGCGCTGACCGATCCGTCGGCATGGCGACACGCCTGGCAGGCGCTATATTATCGATAATCGATAGCCAGCCGGAGAGGCCGTTGCCCGACGGACGACTTTCGCACCGGCATCGGGCGCAATCACCGCGATGCGCCCGCGCATGCACCAGCTCGGTCCGCCGGCGTTGCGCCGAAGCCACGCCGATTGCCGGGAACACGCGGTGGCGTTAACTTGGCGCACGCGGCAGAAGCGGACATGGATGCCGCCAACATAAGAATTGGGATTAGGGAGAGACCATGCAATTGTCATCACAGCCCTGCACTCAGCACGGACGCATTCCATCCACGACCGTCGGCATGGCGGTGACAATTCTGATCTGCGCGCCGGGAGTCGGATGGTCTGCGGACTCGCAGGCCGCCGCAGCGGACGCCGATACCGGCTCGGTGCTCGAAGAGGTAATCGTGACGTCGACCCGCACCGAGGAATCGCTGAACCGGGTACCGATCAGCGTCAGCGTCGAAACGCGCGACGCCATGGACCTCAAGGGCATCAAGGATTTCGCCGACGTGGTCAAGTTCACGCCCGGCGTGTCGTTCGACAACAGCGAGACCAACGCCATCTCCATCCGCGGCATCGCCTCCTCCGGTGGATCGGGCACCACCGGCATCTACATCGACGATGTACCGATCCAGATGCGCGCCCTCGGATTCAATCCCGATGACACGCTGATCAAGGTTTTCGACCTCGACCGAATCGAGATTCTGCGCGGCCCTCAGGGCACACTGTTCGGCGCCGGTTCGGAAGGCGGCACTGTGCGCTACATCACCAGCCAGCCGGACATGCACAACCAGACGCTCTACGCGCGTGCCGAGGGCGGCTACACCCTCAACGGCTCACCGAGCTACGAGGCGGGTATTTCCGGCGGCACACCGCTCATAGACGGCGTACTGGCCGTCAAGGCCAGCGTCTACTACCGGCGCGATGGGGGCTGGATCGATCGCATCAACCCCACCTCGCTGGCGCTGGTGGATTCCAACGCCAATCACGATGAGACCACCGCGGCGCGTCTCGCCGCCATCTGGAAGCCGACCGACTCGCTCACCATCAGCCCCAGCTTCTTCTACCAGGACCGGCAGCGCAACGATGTCACCATCTGGTGGCCGAGCTACTCCGACCCGGGCAGCAACAAATTCGTCAGCGCCAATCCGACCGCGAGTCCCGAGCCGGACGTATTCTTCGTGCCGTCCCTGAACGTGCAGCTCGAGACCGGACCGGTGCGGCTGATCTCGACCACGAGCTATTTCCACCGCAACGATCAGAGCGATTACGAAGGCACGCTCTACAACCTGAGCTATTACCAGTCGATTGGTGCGGACGAGACCAATGCCGCCGGACCTGGCAACCTGATTCCCGGCTTTCCGATCGTCGATGGCAACGGCGTGCATCTGCCCGCCGGTCTCACCAACTACCGCTCGCCCAATACGGTGACCAACCAGCAGCGCAATTTCACCGAAGAGCTGCGGCTGCAGAATGCCGACAAGGATGCACGCATAAACTGGACGGTCGGATTCTTCATGTCGGTGAACCGCCAGTTCAGCTTCGAGCAGATCCACGATCCGATGGCGGATGCCTTCTGGAACCAGGAATTTGGCACCCCGATCGCCGGCTACTTCGGCACACCCACCAACCCGGACGGTAGCTCGGTGCTGCCGTTCGGCGACTCCTATTTCAACCGCCTGACCAGCCATGACCGGCAGTTCGCCGGCTTCGGCGAAGCGGACATCAACCTGACCGACAAGCTCAAGCTGCTGCTCGGCGGCCGCGTGGCCTACACGCAGTTCGCGATTCAGAGCCTGTCCGACGGTCCGCAGAATGGCGGCCCCAGCCCGGCCAACAATTCCGCCAGCCAGACGCCTTTCACACCCAAGGTGGGACTGCAGTACCAGGCCAATCCGGACAACATGTACTACTTCACCTATGCCAAAGGCTTCCGCCCCGGCGGCGGCAATCCGAATGTGCCCGGGGGCGCGGTCTGCGGCCAGGATTTCATCAACCTCGGCATCAGCGGTGCGCCGCCGACCTACAAGTCGGACTCGGTGGAGAGCTTCGAGGTGGGAGCCAAGAACAACGTCAACCACACGGTGCAGCTCGATACCAGCATCTACTACATCAGGTGGAACGACATCCAGCAGAACGTGGTACCGCCAATCTGCGAAATCCAGTGGACGCAGAATCTTGGCAAGGCCGTGGCCAAGGGCTTTGACATCCAGGCCGATTTCGACCTCGGCTCCGGCGCCAGCCTCGAGACCTCGCTCGGCTACACCGATGCGCAGTACACCCAGAATGCATTCATCGGCTTGTCGGGCCCGGGCCAGACGCCGGTGGTCGCCGAGGGCGATGCGATCGTCGGCGAGAACGGCACCGAGACGGCGCCGTGGACGGCGACTATCGGCCCGCAGTACAAGTTCGCGGCCTTTGACCACCCCTCCTACGTCCGGCTGGACTATGAGTGGAGCAGCGGGGAGAAGTGGCTGCCGGCCTCGCGCGATTCGCGCACGGGGCAGTACGATGCCGGCGCCGCCAATCTTGCGTCGCTGACCTTGCCGCTCTTCAGCCAGCATATCCTGTCGATGCGCGCTGGCACGCAGATCAATCACATGCAGCTGTCGATATTTGCCGATAACCTGACCAACAGTCATCAGCTGATCAACTCCAATCACGAGGTCATGACCAACGATCCGACCACCGGCGTGCCCCTGGCGAGCCCGCTGTATCGGAACATCTCGTATCGGCCGCTGACGTTCGGCATCACGGCGGTGTTCAAATACTGAAGCTCCGCGCAGGGGGACTGCTGGATGTCGCGAGGTAGCGGGCGGCCACCGCCGGATCGGCGGCTGGGCGAGGACCGGCCGATTCAGCGGCGGGACTTTCTACAGGGCGCACTGATCGGCGCGGCCGGGGCGCTCTGCGGGCCGCTGCTCGTGTCACCTGCCGCGCGTGCAGCCGGCGGCGGCGCGGCCCAGGATCAGCCGGGCTACTACCCACCGTTGCTGACGGGCATGCGCGGCAGTCACCCTGGTTCATTCGAGGCGGCGCACTCGCTTCGCGACGGCCACGCCGTGGCGGCCGGCAACGACACCGGCGAAAGCTACGACCTGATCGTGGTTGGCGGCGGCATCAGCGGTCTGTCCGCGGCGCACTTCTTCCAGGCGCGGCATGGCGCGGGCGCGCGCGTGCTCATTCTGGACAATCATGACGATTTCGGCGGTCACGCCAAACGCAACGAGTTTCATGTCGACGGCGGGCTGCAGCTGGTCAACGGCGGCACGGTCGAAATCGACAGTCCCCGCCCCTACAGCGTCGTCGCCACGGAGCTGCTGCGGGAACTCGGCATCGACGTCGATGCGCTCGAGCGCAAGATCGAGAATCGGGGCTTCTACAAGTCGCTCGGTCTCAAGCGCGCCGCCTTTTTCGATCGCGAGACCTTCGGCGAGGACCGTCTCGCGGTCGGCTTCGGCAGCGAGCCGGCCGCGCTGGCGCTGGCGCACGCGCCACTTTCCGGGCGCGCGCGCGCAGACCTGGTGCGCATCGAGGAAGGCACGCTCGATTACCTGCCGGGCCTGTCGAACGATGCCAGGAAGGATCGGCTGTCGCGGATCAGCTACCGGGATTTCCTGGTCGACCTGGCCAAGGTGGATCCCAAGGTGGTGGAGTTCTATCAGCCGCGTACCCACGACGAGTGGGCGGTGGGCATCGATGCCGTATCGGCACTCGACTGCTGGGCGTTTGGGCTGCCCGGTTTCCGCGGCTTGAATCTGCAGGGCGGGTCGATAGCGCGCATGGGCTACACGCCCGCGGGCTACAAGGACACGGGTGGCTCATCCGTGCTGCACTTTCCGGATGGCAATGCGACCATCGCGAGGCTGCTGGTACGAGCGCTGATTCCGGGCGCGGTGCCTGGATCGAACGCCGAAGACATCGTCGGCGCGCGCGTCGACTACGCGCAGCTCGATCGGACAGGATCGCCAGCGCGCATCCGGCTCGGCAGCACCGTGGTCGGCGTATCTCACGATGGCGACCCGGCCGCGGCGCGGGAGGTGGTGGTGCGCTATGTGCGTGCAGGCCAGGCCTACCGCGTGCGTGCCCGCGGCTGCGTGCTGGCCTGCTGGAACATGATGATTCCGTATCTTGCGCCTGAGCTTCCCGAAGCGCAGAAGGCAGCGCTGCATCAGCTCGTCAAGTCGCCACTGGTGTACACCAACGTGGCGCTGCGCAGCTGGCAGTCCTTCAGGCGCCTCGGACTGAACCACATCTATGCACCGGGCTGCTACCACGCGAACCTGGCGCTCAATCCCAAGGTCGACGTCGGCATCTATCACAGCCCGAGCAAACCCGAACAGCCGATGCTGCTGCGCATGGTGCGCGTACCCTGCAAACCGGGTCTGTCGGAGCACGAACAGAACAAGGCCGGTCGTGCCGAGTTGCTGGCCACGTCTTTCGCCACCTTCGAGCACAACATCCGCGAGCAGCTGGCGCGCATGCTTGCGGGCGGCGGCTTCGATCCGGCCCGCGACATCGAAGCCATCACCGTGAACCGCTGGCCGCACGGCTACGCGCCCGAGTACAACCCGCTCTGGGACCCGGAAGTGCCTCCAGAGCAGCGGGCCAACGTCATCGGCCGCGCGCCGCTCGGCCGCATTACCATCGCAAATTCGGATTCCGGTGCTGCCGCGTATACGGACTCGGCCATCAACCAGGCCGACCGCGCCATCAACGAGCTATTGCACCGGCTGACTTGACGCCGTGGCTCGCGGCCATCCCGGAAAAACATGCAGCACTTCAGCTGCAATCCGCAGCACTTGTGCTGCAATCCGCAGCCAACATGCTGCAGCTTTTTCTTCCCCGCACCCGACGCGGCGCACCGGTGCGGGCTAATAGTCGAGACCTGGCGCCGCGCCGTCTGCGGCCAGCCCCTTGACGACCTCGCGGCGCGTGGCCAGCACATCGGCCAGCGGCTGATGGCGGGAGCGTGCCACTTCGTCGGCAGTAAAAGGCGCCACGCCCGGTTGCAGCTCTTCGGCATTGAACTGCGCTGCCAGCCAGTTGAGTACTGCGGCCAGCTGAGCATCCGAGAGCACCGAACTGGCCGCGCCCGGCACGCGCAGCACGTAGTCCCGCCCCGCCGGAGTGCGCATGTAGCGCGCCAGTGCGTGCGCCAGCGGTGGGATCTTGCCGGGCACACCCTGCGCCTGGGTGCCGTGGCAACCCATGCAGTAAAGCATGTAGTCCTGGCCCGGGCTCGCCAGCGCGCTGCCCAGCGGCAGCACTGCCAGCAGGCTCCAGCTCCAGCGCGGCAAAGTCAGCCGCTCCCCAGCGCCTCGAGCACGCTGCCGCGGTGTTCGCGAACGGCGCTGCCATCGAGCCCTTTGTTGCGTTCGGCGGCCACTTCGTCAGCGCCGATGGGCTTGATGTCCGGGGACGCGTGGGCCAGGTCGAACACCACGAAGTTCAGCACTGCCGCCAGCTTCTGGTCATCGAGCTGCGAGAACTCCGGCATCTTGAAGTTGTAATGTTTCTGATCGACTACGACCTCGCCGAACATGCCGTACAGCACGGTGAACGCCAACTGGCGGCGGCCTTCGGACATGCCCGCGTAGCGGGCCGGATTGGCCAGCAGCGGCGGCGCCAGTCCTGGCGTGCCGGCGCCTCCACTGCCATGGCAGAGCGCGCAATTGGCGCCGAATAGCGTGGCGCCATCCGCGTATGGCGGTTCGGCAGCAGACGCCGTCGCGGCGGCTGCCAGTGCCGCTGGCAGCGCGAGCATCGCCGCGGGCCGGCGGGCACTCATTGCTGCTCGGAGACGCCCAGAATCACCGATACCGAGCAGTGATAGTTGGAATCGGTATTGGCCATGCACCAGTTGATGTCATTGTTGCGTGACAGCCGGTACATCGGCTTCTCGCGCTCGTTGCGATTGCATTCGCAGTTGCCGCAGCTGGCCTTTCCGCAGCAGTCGTTGTACGAGACGATGTAGTCGCGGCCATCGGCCGGATTGCGACAGGTGCCGATCCAGGTAATCGGGGATGGCGCCGTGCCGGGCGGGCACGAGTGCGACGAGCCACCGCAGCACGAGCAGAGAAAGCCGTCGATGGCGCAGTATTTCCAGTACTCGCAGTTCTGCGGATCATCGACGGCGCTCTTGTGCGTGCCTGACTCGGCCGCCTGGGCACTACTCGAGCGGTCGATCGGCAGCAGCGGCAGCAACGCTGCGCCGGTCAGCAGGCGCCCGAGCCCGGCCAGCACGCTGCGCCGCGAGGTCCGCTGCGCCAGCGACCGCGAGGATCTTTCCAACAGACGGTCGATAGAGCGCATCGTCATGCCTTCATGGATTTAGGAAGAACCACGGTGTCTGCCCAAGCTGCTGCTTTTCGACTTGCTTGAGATGACCGCTCAAGGCATCGAATACACCGACGTCCGCCTTGTCCGTGGCCACGAACATCAGCGGCGCCGCGTCCTGCGACACCTGCACTGCAATGGCCGGACCGAGCTTGAGTGGCGCCATCGGCCAGCGCGCCAGGCGCTGGTGGGTCTTGACGTCGAAAACCCAGATCTCCGTGCCACCATCCTTGTGACTGCCCTCGCCGCCGCGATGCATGGGCACATAGAGCCGCCCCAGCGAACGCTGCAATGCCAGTGGCGTCTGCCCGCCTGGGCGCCAGTGTTCCTTGTCCCGTTCCGCTGGCGTAACGATCGACCATGGCTGGCGGAACGCCGGGTGCACGCCGCTGGTATCGACTTCATGCACCTGGCCCAGGAATGACAGGAACACGTAGCCGTCGTTGCTCGGCACGCCCTGCACGAAAACCGGATCGGAATCGGGGTCGAAGAAGGGCTCGGAAAGGCTGCGCGAGCCTTCGTGGCCATCCGCATTCAAGGTGACGGTGAGCATGCGTCCGTTCTCGCAGAGCGAGGAGACCCGGTTGGGACCAGACGGGATCACCAGCACACAGCCGGCCGTATCGATCTCGCTGAGCACGCTTTTCTTCGCCGGATCGAGCACGCCGAACGAACTGGCCGGCGTCACGTAGGCGACATACAAAAACCGACCATCGGCGCTGTAAGCCAGGTTGAAATAAGTCGGCAGGGTATTGGCGCGCTTGGGCGGCAGCACGATTTCGCCGCTCACCGCCAGGTTCGAGTTGTCTATGAACTCGACCACGTCGGTGCGGGCCCCATGGGCGCCGCGCGCAAAATAGGTGGTGCCGACCGCCATGGTGCTGCCGTCCGGCGACAGATTGATGCCCGGATTGAAGCCGGCGTCGATCTGACCGAGTTGACGGTAACTGTCGCCGTCGAACAGGTAGACGCGCGAATCGATCTCGTTGAAGAAGGCCTCGTCGAGGACGTAGACCCAGTGTGGATTCTTCGGCGCGAGCTTCTCGACCGTCAGGTGCTCGGCGGGCAGCGGGGGCGGCAACTCCGCCGCCAGGCTGGCGGCGCCCAGCATGCATAGCGATGCCGCGCCGATCAGACCTGTTTGCATCGAATCTCCCTTCGCCGGCCGGCTGCGCCGGTCTGTTCGAGCCTGAAGTCTGGCACATCGACCCGATAACCGGAAGCCGCGGCCCGTGCACGTTTGACGCACCGGCCGTCGGAGCTCCAGAATCACACGATATTTCACTATCGATTATCGATGGAGCAGCGGGCGCGGCCCGCATGCGGCCCGCCGTCGCCGGCAACGGCGACGGCTGGC
>DASXYW010000067.1:0-1704 GCA_036502265.1 Steroidobacteraceae bacterium
TTGTGATCCGACCGCAGGTGCGCACCCACCGCGATGACCAACGGAGCGGTCAGCGGCATGTTGCGGGCCTTTTCGATCTTGGCGAGCGGGGTGGCCGGTTCGCGTTGCTGCAGACGCCGGACGAACAGTTCCGAGAGCCGCGCGCGCGCAGCGCCGCGAATCAGTACAAAACGGCAAGGCCTGAGACCGCCATGATCAGGCGCGCGCAGCGCCGCGTCGATCGCAAGATCGACCTGTCCCGCTGTCGGCCCGGGTTGGCGCAGTTGCAGCGCCGGCACCGAACGGCGCGATAGCAGTGCTTCCAGGGCCAGAGCGCCGTCACTCACCGTCGAGTAACCGCAGCAGCTCGCCGGTCCGATCCTGCATCAGCGCGGCATCACCGCGCGATTCCACATTCAGCCGCACCAGCGGCTCGGTATTGGAGCCGCGCAGGTTGAAGCGCCAGTGCTCGAATTCCATCGACAGGCCGTCGGTAAAGTCCATCGAGCGCGCACGCGCCTGATAGTGCTGGCGCACTCGCGTCAGCACAGCACCGGCATCGCCCATCTGCTCGCCGAGATGTCGATTGATCTCGCCGCTGGCCGGATACAGCCGCTGACGTTCGACTACCAGCTCCGACAGGCTCTTGCCGGACTCGCTCATCACAGCCAGCACCAGCAACCATGGGATCATGCCACTGTCGCAATAGGCGAATTCGCGAAAATAATGGTGCGCACTCATCTCTCCGCCGTATACGGCATCGACCTCACGCATGCGCTGCTTGATGAATGCATGTCCTGAGCGACACAGCACCGGCTCGCCGCCGTACTGTTGCACGATATCAATCGTGTTCCAGGTCAGGCGCGGGTCGTGCACGATCCGGGCGCCGCGATGCTGTCGCAGAAATGCCTCGGCCAGAAGTCCGACCAGGTAATAGCCTTCGATGAAGCCGCCGTGCTCGTCGAAGAAAAAGCAGCGATCGTAGTCGCCGTCCCAGGCCAATCCCACGTCCGCCTTGTGACGGCGAATGGCCTCGATAGTGCTGAGGCGATTCTCCTCCAGCATTGGATTGGGCACGCCATGCGGGAACGAGCCGTCGGGCTGATGGTTAATCTTGATGAACTCGAACGGCAGGTGTGGCTCGAGCAGATCGATGATCAGACCGGCGCCGCCGTTGCCGGCATTGACCACCACCTTGAGCCGCCGCAGCCGGTCGGCCGTGATATAGCCGAGCAAATGTCGTAGGTACTTGTCTGCGGTATCGAGCGCGGCGACCTGACCGGTGTGCGGCGCGCGCGCCGGCAGACGCCCGGTCTCGATCAGGTTCTGCATTTCGAGCAGACCGGTATCCGAACTGATCGGACGGCTTTGCTCGCGCACGAATTTCATGCCGTTGTAGTCGGGCGGATTGTGGCTGGCGGTAACCATGATGCCGCCGTCGAGTTCCTCGTTGAAGGTGGCGAAGTACACGCCCTCGGTACCGCACAGGCCGATATCGGCGACATCGACACCCGACTCAGTGAGCCCGCGGATCAACGCATTGCGCAGCGGCACACTCGATTGACGGATGTCGCATCCAACCGCGATCCGCTTCGGGCGCACGAAGGCAGCGTAAGAGCGTCCGATCTGGTAGGCGAGCTCGTCGTTGAGCTCATCGGGAATGCGGCCACGGATGTCGTAGGCCTTGAAGCAGCGCAGCTTGCCCATTCGGTCCTCTAAGAAGGC
>DASXYW010000068.1:0-39918 GCA_036502265.1 Steroidobacteraceae bacterium
GCATGGATGTCGATGGCCGAGGGCAGCACGGCAGCAGAATCTTGTCGGCGCTGCGGGTCAGCTCGGGCATGTTCGCCGTATCGATGGCCGCGGGCGTATCACCCTGCAGCGCGAATTGGCTCGCCAGGTTTAGTGTCGACGAAATTATGTGTGCCCAGGCAATGTACGCAGCGGCCGTTGGCGCGGCAAGCGCGACGGAACGCAATGCTGGCGCGCAGCATAACGCGCGCCGCCCGCATGTCGCCAGGTTTTCCGCTCCGGCAGCGGCTAGCGCACAGCGTGGCTCGCAGCCCCGAGGATCGGGCCCTGGTCTTTCTGCTGCACCAGCACCACCACCGTGGTCGCATCGCTCGGCAGTGACGACAACGGCACGGTAAAGCTATGCGCTTGCCCCTGCCAGCTGCCGAGGCTGGTGAATGAGCGCACGATGTTGAAGTCGTGCAGCTCGCGGCCGGCGTTCTCCCCGCGCGTGACCTTCGAGACCGCCTCGGGCAGATAGCTCACCAACAGTACGTCGCAAGCTGATGTCTGCGGCTGCGCGCCGACACTGATCTGCAGCTGATTGTGATTGATGGCTAGATCGAGTGGCACGCCGGCTGCGTGGCCCGCGCCAGCGCCTGTGCCCGCGAGCTTGCCGCCGCCGACCTGATCGCGCGCGCCGTCAATCACGAGCTGCGGGGTGTAGATGCTCGCCAGGTGCAGTCGCTGGGCATACTGCTTCTGCCGCGCCACCGCGACGGGCAGCTCGAAGCGATCCTTCCAGCCAAGGCTGTCCCAGTAGTCCACATGAAAGGCCAGCGCGATCACGCCATCCTGGCGGGAGAGCTCACCGATCTGTGCTTCAGCCGGAGGACAGGAACTGCACCCTTCCGAGGTATAAAGCTCGACCACGGTGGGCGAGGACTGGCCCCAAGCGGCGGCGGTCAGGAGCATCAGCGAGCAGGCGATTAAGGCACTACGCATGATCATTAGTTCGCGGCGCAGACGATCAAGGTTACCTGCGCACGGCTAGTCTGCCGCCCCGGCGCCGACCGCGACCCAGGCCAGATCGGCATTGGAGACGGACTCGAACTTGAATGCCTTGGCGGCCGCGGTCATGCGCGTCAGTGCCTGCCCGATCGGCATGGCCGGGGCCTTGTCGCCCTTTTTTTGCTTGTGAAAGCGGACCGGATTGATTCTCGCCACCACGTAGTTGCGCAAATAGGGTGACTTGAAGCCGCGCTTCTGCAGCTCACCGATGATGCGCTTGACCTCGGCATCGATGGCCTGCAGGCGTGCCGCATAGCCCTCGCGCTCGCGCAGGCCGACGGTGAGCGCCCGGCTGCCGAAGCGGTCGATCTTGCGCAGGAAGGAGCTGTACGCGCCGCCGGCAAAACGCGGCAGCTGCTCGTACAGCAGGCCCAGCGTCATAAGCTCGGCTGATTCGAATAGCTCAGCGAACTGCGTCTCCGGCGCGTGCGGCTCCTTGCGCGCAAGGCTGCGCGCCATGCGGATCACCTCCAGGCTGCGATCCTTGAGGTTGTGCGCCTTCTCGGTATTGAGCGCCAGAATGCGATACGCCAGGGTCTCATCGGGCGAGATCAGCACCGAGACCTGCTTCAGGCCCAGCACCTTGGCCGCCGCCAGGCGATGCCGCCCATTGGGTGTCCAGAAGCCACCGCCCTCGCCGAGCACCACGATCAGCGGATCCAGGAACGCGCCGGTCTGCTCGATGCTCTCAGACAGGCGCTTGGTGTGAGTGGGCGACAGATCGCGCTGAAACGGCGTCGGTTGAATGGCGCCGAATGGCAAGGTCGCGAACACCAGCGGCCGCCCACCGAGCGGATCGCGGTAGCTCCCGAGCACAATGCCGCCGGCTTGCCGGATGGTATGCGCCAGGGCGGCGATGTCGGCGTGCCCGGAATCAAGCGCGATGTCGGCGCCGTCCAGGCCCCGGGATCGACCCGAGGGTTTCAGCTTGCGGCCGGCCGCGGACTTCTTGCTAGGGCGGTGGGAGCCGGGGCGTGCTGTGGCGGCTTTGGCCATGGCGGGCAGTGTCGCGCAGTGCATCACGCCGCGCCACTTGAACTGCCGCCGCGGCCGCGGGGTCAATTTCAGCATGGCACGCTTCGAAGAACAGCGTCAGGGCTTGATCCGGCTGCTGATCGATCTGGCAGTGCCGCTGGGCAGCTATTACCTGCTGCGCGCCTGTCATGTCAGCGATGCCACCGCGCTGCTGGGCGGTGCCGGCACCGCCACCGTGCTGGCGCTCGCCCTGGCCATCGCGTCGCGTAAGGTGCGACGCGAGACGATTCTGGTCGCGGCGTTGTTCCTGCTGCTGGCCGCTTTAGGCCTGCTGACGCACGACCCGCGTCTGGTATTGGTCAAGCCGTCAATCATCACAGCCGGGCTGGCCGTGTACTTCCTGGCATCGATCGCTCGTCGGCCGGCGCTGTTTGAGGTGTGCGAGCGCATGGCAACCCGGGGCGATCCGGCGCTGCGCGTGCGTTGGAACGAGCAGTGGCAACAATCCGCCGCGCTGCGTGCGCGCGTGCGCCTGGCCACGGCCCTAATGGCGGCGAGCTTTCTGGCCGAGGCCGCCGGCCGCGCCTGGCTGGCTATGCGTGAACCAATCAGTCGCGGTGTGCTGCTGGTGCACGTGCCGCTCATCATCATGATGGTGCTGCTGGTGCTGATCGGGCGGTTTCTACTTCGGCCGGCGGCCCGCCGCGCCATGCAAGCTCAATGAATGCCCCGTCAGAGTTTTGGCCACGTACCTAGAGGCGCGAGCCACAGCCGATAGCCCGCCTTGGGCGAAAGTCCCAGCCGCGCCCAGAAGTGCTGGGCACGGGCATTGTGTTCGGACACCTGCATCTGAAGGGCGACATATCCGCGCTCGGCCAGGTGACCTTGAGCCCGCTGCAGCAGCGCTCGTCCGATGCCCTGCTGCCGATGCTGCGCGTCGACGAACAGTTCATCGATCTCGGCCATGGGCCCTCCGTGCTCGAAGCTGTACACAAAAGTGCACAGCAGGTAGCCGACCGGTTCTTCGGCCGCCACGGCCAGCCACCCCTGACCATAGGCGGGCGTCGACAGGAACTGCTCGACCTGGCGGCGCAACGAATCTGGTTCACGCGGCGCGATACCCTCATGCGCCCAGTAGGCAAGCATGAGCGCGACCAGGGACTTGGCATCCGCCGCGGTAGCTTCGCGAATGAGGTAGCCGTTCACGAGATGGGACCTCCGATGCAAACGTAATGGCCACGCCGCCCGAGGGCGCTGACAGCGAAATACGCGGTTTTGAGCGCGCGCCACGTCACGCTTTGTAAAAATCACAGCCCGCGCATTCTGGGCCTGCCGTGATCGTGCGGCTACACTGCGACGCTCCAAAACCGGCTGGCGTGAACATGACGGGTCGACATGTCCTCCGCGGGTGAGCCGGCGCAGAGCCGGCGCGGCGGCGTTGCCGAGCGCTCCAATCTGACCTTCCTCGCCGGCGGCGGCGAGATGGGCGCTCGCATGCGTGCGCTGGATTGGACCGGTACGCCATTGGGTGCGCCCGAGCAATGGCCGCAATCGCTCAAGACTATCGTGCGAGTCATGCTCGACTCGCGTTACGCGATGTGGCTGCTGTGGGGGCCGGAACTCACCTTCTTTTGTAACGACGCCTATCTTCCGACCGTCGGCATCAAGGGCGATTGGGTGCTCGGCGCCCGCTCCGACAAGGTATGGGAGGAAATCTGGCCCGATATCGGGCCGCGCATCGCGCAGGTGTTAAAGCGCGGGCAGGCCACGTGGGATGAGGCTTTGCTGCTGTTTCTGGAGCGCAGCGGCTACCCCGAGGAGACCTATCACACCTTCTCGTACAGCCCGGTCTACAACGATGACAGCCACATCACCGGCATGCTGTGCGTGGTGACCGAAGTCACCGACCGCGTGATCGGCGAGCGCCGGCTGCAGGTTCTGCGCGACCTGGCCGCGCGCCCGGTCGAGCTGGAGGGCATCGAGCAATGCTGCTCGCGCTTGTGCGAGACGCTGGCGCAGTACTCGCTCGACGTCCCATTCGCAGCACTTTATTTGGTGGAGGGCGCCGAGCGGCAGGCCCGGCGCGTGGCAAGCACCGGCGAGCTGCCATCGCACTTGCTGCCCGAGCAGCTGGCGCTGACCGACTCGCTGTGGCCACTGGCAACGCTCACGCAGAGCGGGGCGACACAGGAACTGCAACACCTGCCCTCGGTGGGCATCCGGATTCCGGCCGGTCCGTGGCCCGATCTGGTGCAGCGCGCTCTGGTGTTGCCGCTCAAAGCCCCTGGCTCCGAGGGTCTGGTCGGCTTCCTGATCGTCGGGGTCAGTCCGCGCCGGCCGCTGGATGATGCCTACCGCTCGTTCCTGAATCTTGTGGCCGGGCAGCTCGCCACCGCGATCGCCGATACCCAGGCGTTCGAGACCCAGCGTCGACGCGCCGAAGCCCTCGCAGAGATCGACCGTGCCAAGACCGCGTTCTTCTCGAACGTGTCGCACGAATTTCGCACCCCGCTGACGCTGCTGCTGGGGCCGATCGAAGAGAGCCTCGCCGATGCGCAGCTGCCGGCGCTGGCGCGCGAGCGGCTGCTGCTGGCACAGCGCAATGGACTGCGATTGCTGCGTCTGGTCAATACGCTGCTTGACTTTTCACGCATCGAGGCCGGTCGCGTGCAGGCCTCGTACGAGCCCACCGATCTTGCGGCCTTCACGGTCGACCTGGCCAGCAGCTTTCGCTCGGCGATCGAGCGTGCGGGTCTCAAGTTCGACGTGCGTTGCGATCAGCTCGGAGATCCGGTGTACGTGGATCGCGAGATGTGGGAGAAGGTGGTCTTAAACCTGCTGTCCAATGCCTTCAAGTTCACCTTCGAAGGTCGCATCAGCGTGCGCCTGGCTCGACAGGATGATGCGGCGGTGCTCGAAGTCGCCGATAGCGGCGTCGGCATCCCAAGCGAGGAGATCCCGAGGCTGTTTGAGCGCTTCCATCGCATCGAAGGCGTGCAGGCGCGTACCCACGAGGGTTCCGGCATCGGCCTGGCGCTGGTGCAGGAGCTGGTGCGGCTGCACGGCGGCAGCATCGAGGTGGCGAGCGCAGCGGCGAGCGGCACAACTTTCCGTGTGCGATTACCGCTGGGCAGTGCCCATCTGCCCTCCGAGCGCATCAAGGTGGCGCACGCGGCCGGCACGACGGTGAGCGGTGCGCAGGCGTTCGTGCAGGAAGCACTGCGATGGCTGCCGGATCCGACCGAGCGCGCCAGCCCGGGTCTGCCGGCGCTGACCGACCCGACCGTGACCGCCGGTTTCGATCAGCGTTTCGCTGCGACATTCGGCGCCCGCATCATTCTGGCGGACGACAATGCCGATATGCGCGCCTACCTGTGTGAACTGCTGGCGCCGATCTACACGGTTGAAGCGGTCGGCGATGGCGAGCAGGCATTCCGGGCCGCGCGCCGGAAGCGGCCCGATCTGATCCTCAGCGACGTGATGATGCCGCGACTGGACGGTTTCGGACTGCTGGCGGCGATGCGCGCCGATGCGCAGCTGCGCAGCGTGCCGATCGTATTGCTGTCGGCGCGCGCCGGCGAGGAAGCGCGTATCGAGGGGCTGGATGCGGGGGCAGATGATTATCTGATCAAGCCATTCTCGGCCCGCGAGCTGGTAGCGCGAGTCGGGGCCCTGCTGGAGCTCGGGCAGATGCGGCAGCAGTCGGAGGAGGCGCTGCGAGCGCGCACCGCCCAGTTCCAGACGCTGCTGAATCAGGCGCCCCTGGGCGTCTTCCTGGTCGATGCCAATCTGAAGATCCGCGAGATCAACCCGGTCGCGCACAACAATTTCGGCGGCCAGGAGGATCTCGTCGGGGCTGACTATGACGAGCTGGCACACCGCCTGTGGGCGCAGGCCGCGGCGGACGAGATGGTGCAGCGCGTGCGCCACACGCTCGCAACCGGTGAGGCGCACTTGATTGCAGAAGCCGCCGAACAGCGCCAGGGCCGGCCGGACACTGAACACTACGAGTGGCAACTGCATCGCACCACGCTGCCCGATGGACGCTTCGGCGTGATGTGTTACTTCCGGGACATCTCAGTGCAGGTCCGGGCGCGCGAAGCACTGCAGGCCGCCGATCGCCAAAAGGATGAATTCCTGGCGATGCTGGCGCACGAGCTGCGCAATCCGCTGGCGCCGCTGCGCAACGCCAGCGAGCTTCTGGGTGCCACCGCGCACCGGGAGCCGCGGGTGCAGTTCACGGCCGCTGTCATCAAGCGCCAGGTTACTCAGCTGACACGGCTGGTGGATGACCTGCTGGACGTGTCACGCATCACAGAAGGGCGAATCGAGCTCAACCGCGAGCCGCTCGAACTGGGCCTGATCATTGCGCAGGCGCTGGAGACGGTCGAGCCGCTGCTGTGCGACAAGCGGCACAGGATCTCGATCGAGCGCAGCCCGCGCGAGCTGCACATCCGGGGCGACAACGCCCGGCTGGTTCAGTGTGTCAGCAATATCCTGACAAACGCGGCGAAATACACCGATGCCGATGGCCAGATCAGCGTGCGATCCTATGCCGACGGTGACCGGGCGGTCATCGAAGTCACCGACAACGGCGTCGGCATTGCCGCCGAGCTGCAGCCGCGAATTTTCGACCTGTTCGTTCAGGGGGATCGTTCGCTGGACCGCTCCCAAGGGGGCCTGGGGATCGGTCTGTCGGTGGTGAAGCGTCTGGTAGAGATGCACGGGGGGCGGGTCATGGCACACAGCGACGGCATCGGTCGGGGTTCAACCTTCCAGATCATCCTGCCGATGAGCGAGCGACCGAGCGTACCCGCGCGTGGCGCACCACCGATCAATCAGGCGCCCAAACGTATCCTGATCGTCGACGATAATGCTGACGCCGCCGACTCGCTTGCGATGCTGCTGCAGCTCGACGGTCACGAGACGCTGGCCGTGTACAACTCGGTCGACGCCATTGAGCAAGCGCAATCGTTTCGCCCCGACGTCATGCTGCTGGACATCGGTTTGCCCGAGATGAACGGCTACGAAGTGGCGCGCCGCGTGCGTTCACGACCCGAGCTCGCGCAGATTCGCCTTATCGCACTCACCGGCTATGGGCAGGCGTCCGACCGGGCGCGCGCGCAGGCGGCCGGGTTCGATGCGCACCTGATGAAACCGGTGGAACCGCAGCAACTCACGCAGGCGTTGGCTGCCGACTCAGCCCGCTCGCTCTAGGGCCACCGTCAGCGCGCCGGCCATCACGCGCACCGCCTCGAATTCGACCAAGCTGGTTTCGATCAGCGCCGCGGCGACCCGCTCCAGCCAGGTGTTCGCACCAGCGCGTGTTACGTGCTGAACGCCATTGCTGATTCGCATGGACTACTCTGGCTCCCCATATTGAACCGAGGGTGCGCCGGCAAGGATAATCGCACGCGCTCATGAGCACTTTTCTTCCCATGGGACATAATGAGCAGCGCAGCGAAGTCCAATTCAACGATGACGCGGTTGCGCGCCGCCGACGCGCCGCGCGCACTGGATTTCGACGTGGTGCACGTGTGGCACCTACCGGTGCAGCCACCCGAAACGATGGCGCGGGCCGCCGCCGCGATGCTCACGAGTGCCGAACACTCGCGCGCGGCGCGCTTCCAGCGCAGCGAGGATCGTGACCGTTTCCTGCTCGGGCGACTCGGCGCCCGCCTGCTGTTGTCGAGATATCAGGGTCGGCCGGTCAGCGAGGTCAGCATCGAGGCCGACACCCAAGGCAAGCCGCAGGCCGGCGGCGCTTCCAATGCGAGTGCGATCCAATTTAACCTGAGTCATTCGGGCGAGTGGATCCTGGCGGCGTTCGCCGTTGACCTGAGCGTCGGCATCGATGTCGAGCAGATGCGCTCCGAGCGAGTGCGCACCGACTTGGTGGAATATTTCATGTCGGAGGGTGAACAGCGCGCCTGGCAGCAGCTGGGCACGGCGCAGCGGTGCGCATCGTTTTTCAAGTGCTGGACCTCCAAGGAGGCATTTCTGAAGGGGCATGGCATCGGCCTTCGCACCGAGTTGCGAACGATTGAGGTGTCGGTGGACCCGGAGCAGCCGGCGCGGCTGCTGTCCGCCCCGCGCGAGCTGGCGCCGGAGGGCTGGCGGCTGCACACGATCGGCGTTGCATCGGACCACGCCGCCACGGCGGCGGTTGCTTCCCCCTCGGCCCAGGTGGTGGAGATCATTGATGTGAGCTGGCAGGGGCTCGGTGTCAGTTAAGGCCGCGCGGGCGCTGGCCAGCGCCGATGGCACGGTGCTGACCGTCATCCTGGCGATCAGCTTCTGCCACCTGCTCAACGACATGATGCAGTCGTTGCTGCCGGCGATTTATCCGAACCTGAAGCTCGACCTGGGTCTGACCTTCGGCCAGATCGGACTGGTGTCGGCCGCCTATCAGCTGACCGCCTCGATCCTGCAGCCGATCGTGGGGCTGTATGCCGATCGGCGGCCCACGCCGCTGGCATTGCCCGGCGGAACGCTGTTCTCGCTCGCCGGGTTGACGGTGTTGTCGGTGGCGCATGCCTATTCGATTCTGCTGCTGGGTTCGTGTCTTTTGGGCATGGGCTCCTCGATCTTTCATCCCGAGTCCTCGCGCGTGGCGCGCATGGCGGCCGGGCCGCGTCACGGCCTGGCCCAGTCGCTGTTCCAGGTGGGCGGCAATCTCGGGCAGGCACTCGGGCCGCTGGCCGCCGCGCTGGTGGTGGTGCGCTGGGGCCAGTCGAGCCTGGCGTTCTTCGCACTGCTGGCGCTGCTGTCGGGCGCGATCCTGTGGAATGTCGGCATTTGGTACAAACACCACGGGCTCGCGCGCCTGGGCCGCAGCACGCAGCATCGATCGGGCTTGCGTCGCCTGCCGCGTGCCGCGATCGTGCGCGGCCTGATCGTGCTGCTGGTGCTGATCTTTTCCAAGTACGTCTACCTGGCGAGCCTCACCAGTTACTACACCTTCTATCTGATCGAGCACTTCAAGCGGTCGGTGCCTTCGGCGCAGCTGTACCTGTTCGTGTTCCTGGCGGCGATGGCCGTCGGCACATTCCTCGGCGGTCCGCTCGGCGATCGCATCGGTCGCAAGCCGGTGATCTGGCTGTCGATCCTCGGCGCCGTGCCATTCACACTGCTGCTGCCATTCGCCAACCTGTTCTGGACCGGGGTGCTGACGGTAACCATCGGCCTGGTGATGGCGTCCGCGTTTCCGGCCATCGTCGTGTACGCGCAGGAGCTGGTGCCCGGGAAGGTGGGCATGATCTCCGGGCTGTTCTTCGGCTTTGCGTTCGGCGCCGGAGGCCTGGGGGCGGCCATGCTCGGGGCGCTGGCCGATGTCACCAGCATCGAGTTCGTCTATCGGCTGTGCGCCTATCTGCCGCTCATCGGCATGCTGACGGCGCTGCTGCCGGATGCTGAGCTCGAGCATCACCCGGCGCGAGCCGATGAGGGCTCACACGGTTGAGCGCGCCAGCGTCACCGCCTCGCTGAAGTCGACCGCGAAGCGCAGCTGCACGCCGTCGGGCACCACCCCCATCTGCGCCAGGATGGCGCGCGGCTGTTCGCGCAGACCGGACAGAATTACCGCCGTGCCGGCGCGCGCGCAGCGTCTGAGCAGCTGCCGCAGTGCACTGACGCCGCTGGCATCGATCAGTGGCACCAGCCGCAGTCGTAGGATGAACACGCGCGGCGGCCTGGGAAATTGATTCAGTACGTCGTCCAACCGGTTGGCGACCGCGAAGAACAGCGGACCGGACACCTGATACACCTCCACGTCGGCCGGCAATTGGGCCCGCTGAGTCATCTCGGGCGCGCCGAGGGATTCCGCGGAATCCTCATCGACCAGCGACAGGTTGGATTCCATGGCGACCACCTGGCTCATGCGATGCATGAACAGGAACGCGGCCAGGATCAATCCGACTTCGATCGCTACCGTCAGATCGACCATCACCGTCAAGCCGAAGGTCAGCAGCAATACTATCCGATCGCCGATCGGCCCTTGCATCAGGTGCTTGAAGCTCTCGATCTCGGCCATGTTCCAGGCCACGATCAGCAGTACCCCGGCCAGCGCCGCGAGCGGGATATAGCTCAGCAATGGGGCCAGCACCAGCATGAACAGCAGCAGAAACGCGGCGTGCGCCATGCCCGCCACCGGCGAGCGCGCACCGGCACGCACGTTGGTAGCGGTGCGCGCGAGGGCGCCGGTGGCCGGCAGACCGCCGAACAGTGCCGAGACGATGTTGGCCGTACCCTGGGCCACCAGCTCGCAGTTGGAGCGATGCCGCCCACCGATCATGCCGTCGGCCACCACCGCCGACAGCAGTGACTCCACTCCGGCCAGGAATGCAATGGTGAATGAACTGGGAAACAGCTCGCGGGTGCGCTCCAGCGGGATGTGCGGGATGGCGAAGCTTGGCAGCTGCGCCGGAATGCCGCCAAAGCGCGAACCGATCGTCTCCGCGGACCATCCCGGCAGCAGGCAGATCAGCGTGCCGACGCACACGGCAATCAGGAACCCCGGCCAGCCGGGCCGCCAACGCCGCAGCGCGACGATCAACACCACGCTGACGAGTGCGATCACGGTTGCCGACGCCGAGAAGTCGCCGAGATGCTGCGCGTAAGCGCTCAGGCGCGCAAAGAAATCTGCCGGCACCGCGCCCATGTGCAGACCCAGCAGGTCCTTCACCTGGCTCAGAAAAATACTGACGGCAATGCCGGCGGTGAAGCCGGTGATGACCGGCTGCGGCATGTATTTCATCAGCGTGCCGATCCGCAGGATGCCCGCGGCGATCAGCATTAACCCTGCGAGCAGGGTGCAAAGGATCAGCCCACCGTAACCGAAGCGCTCGATCACGCTGAACACCACCGGGATGAAGGCTGCGGTCGGGCCGCCGATCTGGACGCGCGAGCCGCCCAGCGCCGAGATCAGGAACCCGGCGATGATGGCCGTGTGCAGGCCCCGGTCGGGCGTGGTGCCGGAGGCGATTGCCAGGGCCATGGCCAACGGCAGTGCCACGATCGCAACCGTGAGTCCGGCGATGAGGTCGCGATGCAGATCCTCGACGCCATAGCCGAGCCGCAACACGCTGTAGAGTTTGGGAACGTACAGCTGCCAGGCCGGTGCGGGGGCAGGCGAGGGAGTCATCGTGCCTTCAGTCCTCTACGGCAGCGAACGCGCGCACCGGAAAAGTGCCAAAGCCACGCACCTTGACCGGCACCGCAAAGAAGCTCGAGCCACGCTCGGGCAGTGCCTGAAGGCCGCACAAGTGCTCGACGATCGGAATCTCGGCCTTCAGCAGTGTCGAATGCACCGGCCGATCCCCACCGTCGGTGCAGTCGATATTGTGCGAGTCGATTCCGACCAGCACCGCGCCCGCCGCGCGCAGCCATTCGGCCAGGCGCGCCGTCAGGTGGGGAAAGCCTTCGAAATACTGCTCGCTGCGCCAGTGTCGGGCCCAATCGGTGTGCACCAGCACCGCCTTGCCGCGCACCTCATCGACGCTGAAGGGCAGCCGGTCGATCGCGCGGCCCGCTGCGGCCGGTTGATGTGCGACCAGGCAGGGCAGATTGGCCAGTGAGTTCAACGGCAGCTGCGCCAGATCCTTGCCGTCGGGGTAGCGATGGAACGGGCTGTCCAGGTAGGTGCCGGTGTTGGCGACCATGTCGATGCGACCGATCTGGAACTGCGTGCCCGGGCTGTAAAGACGCTGCGAGGCCGCGCGCGACAGGTAGTCGCAGATGAGCGGTGCCGGCAGACCCTTGTAGGTCAGCATCCCGGACTCGACGCTGTGACTGACATCAATCAGACGCATTGCTGGCCTCAAGCTTAGCGCAATGTGCTGGCTGTCATAGTCGTCAAGCGACAAGGCATTTGCTACCTTTGGTGCGGGGGAGACACTTATGTACGTTCAGCCTAGCGCGCCGCGCGATATCGGCGGTGTCATCGACGATGCCATCAAGCTGTATCGCGCATCATTTCGCAGCTGTTGGCCTATCGCCCTGATCAGCACGGCGGTCACCATTGCCGCCGTAATCTACTTTGTTGCGCGCATACCGATGCTGGCTACGCTGCGCGATCCGGTGCAAGTCTGGCAACAGTTCCGATCGCCCTCCCTGTGGGGCTGGTTTCCAATCTTCAGCATCATTTCCCTGGCGGTATTCGCAGCGGTGATTGCCGCGCAGGTGTCGGTGGCCAGCGGCAAGGGGCCGATGAGCTTGGGCCAGGCGCTGGCGGCCGGATTCGGGCGCCTGCACTGGCTGCTGCTCGGAATGCTGTTGGTGCTGCTGTACACGGCGGCCGTGCTGATCAGCGTGCTGCCGATCGGCGTGTTGCTTCGTATCGTGGTGGTGCTGGCCTGGCTCGTCTACGGCATTTTTTTGTGGGGCATGCTGCAGCTGTGGATCGTGGCGCTGTACGCCGAGGATGCGAGCACGCTGGAAGCGATGCGCAGCAGCTGGACGCTGATCCGGGGGCACTGGTGGCGCACCAGCATCATTGTGACGGTCGGCATCATCATCGTGATCGTCTTGACCATTGTATTCAGCGTCTTAAGCGGCCTGGCGATGGTCATGTTTCCAGCCGACCCGGTGTCGATGCTGTTGCGCACGCAGATCGTGGCGGCGTTGGAGCGTGTGTTCATCATGCCGATGCTGCCGGCGTTGCTGGTGGCGATGTACTACGACTACAAGATCCGGCGCGAAGGGGCTGATCTGGCGGCACGCACCAAGTCGCTGCAACCGGCCTAGAGCCGTGCGTCCGCTGCCGACGTTGCTGTTGGCAGGCTGCGCGCTGATCAGCGCGGCGCACGCGGACGAAGCGGCGGTGGCGCGCTCGCCGGAACGCGCCCGCGCCAGCCTCGACGCGTGCCTGCTGCACCTTGGCGGCGCTGGCACGCAGAGCGTCGAGCAGGTGCGCAAGCTCTGTCCGGATCTGGAATCGAGCCTGCAGCAGTCTGATCTGGCGATGCAATTGCCGCAAGACTGGCAGCAGCGGCTCGATCACACCGCAGTGAGCGATCTGCGCTGGCTCGCATGGCGTTATCAGCCGCCAGCCCCTGCTAGCGCACCGGCGACGGCAACGCTTTATGCCGTGGCGCACGCCCTGCACATGCACAGCGATCGAGTGTCGTTTTGGCAGGGCTTCAAGAACTGGCTGCGCGATCTGCTGTTTCCCGCCAGCCAGCCGGGAGCGCCGTGGCTGGCCGGATGGCTCTCCAAGATGTCGGTGCCCTCGTGGGCCGCGCGCTCGATCACTTATCTGCTGCTGGGCGCAGCGCTCGTCGTGGCGGTATGGATCGTGCGACGTGAGGTGCTCGCCGCCGGGGTGCGCTCCGGCGTCGGCCGACGCGCGGCGCGTTCCGGCCCGGGCTCGGCATCCGCGAGCGCCGGCGCGCCGCTGGACTTGGCGAGCATCGATGCCGCGCCGCTGCGGCAGCAACCCTCGATGCTGCTGCAGCTGCTAGTCGCGACGTTGGCGCGCTCCGGGCGCTTGCCCGATGAACGCAGCCTCACCCACCGCGAGCTCGGCGTTCGCGGCGTGTTCGACGACTCCGACCAGCGTTCGCGCTTCGTACGCCTGGCTCAGCTGGCGGAAGCCTTGCTGTACGGCCCCGGCCAGAGCACCGTTGGTGCCGCTGCGCCGGCGATCGAGCTGTCGGTGAGTGATGCGCGTCTTCTTTACAGCCAGTTGAGCGCCGCACGCGGCGCAGCGCGGTGAGATCGCGCCTGGTCACGTTGGCGCTGGCGCTCGCGGCGCTGGCGCTGTTCTACGCGCTGCTGCTTCCGAAGCCCTATTCGGGTGCGGCGGCGGCGTCCGAGCCGCTCAGCACCGACGCCAACGATGACGGCGAGCTGCTGCTATGGCGCTGGTTGCAGGCCGAGCATATTGCCGTGGTGAGCCTGCGCAGTCGCTACGATCAGCTGAGCGCCGCGACGATCAGCGATGCGAGCCCGGGCAATCTGCTGATCACCGTGATGCCGCACCGGCTCGCGGTGCGACCTGTCGAGTGGCAGGCGTTGCAGCAGTGGATTGAGCGCGGCAACACGGTGCTGGTCCTGGCAGCGCTGGAGGACACGCCGCGCTGGACGCTCGGGGCGGGGGCGACGTTCATGGATGAGCTGCGGCAACTGACGCAACTGAGCTTCTCGGTGCTGCCGGTGAAGGCCAGCACGGCCCCGGCGACCCAGGCACAGGTGCGCGAACAGTTCAGGGAGCTGCTCGGCGGTAACGAGATCAACGCCATACCGCGCGGCGAGCAGGCGCTGCTCAACGGCGTGCGCCACCTGCGCGCCGACAGCGACCTGCCGGCCTCGCGCTGGCAGGCCGTGCCGCAAGACGATGTCCTGCCGCTCGCGATCGCACAACGCGCTGGTGGACAGTTTGAGCCGGTGCTGTGGCTGCTGCGAGCGGGCGAGGGCCAGCTGATCGTGTGTTCGCTGGCCACGTTGCTCTCCAACCGCGAGATCGTGCAGGCGCAAAATGCCCGGCTGCTGTCCAACATCGTCGCCTGGGCGCGCGGCGAGCGCGGCCGCGTCATCTTCGATGATGCCCACCAGGGGCTGGTGGACTATTACGATCCGAAGGCGTTCTTCGGTGACCCGCGTCTGCACCGCACGCTATGGTGGATCGTGCTGCTGTGGCTGGCATTCGTGCTCGGACCGCTGCCTGCCTTCAGAGCGCACAGCGTCTGGCAGCCGGTGGACGAGACCGCGCTGATCGCGGCCAGCGGCCGGTTTTATTCCGGCGTCGTCGCGCCGCCTGCGGCCGCACGCCGGCTGCTGGAGAATTTCTTCGACGCTCTGCGGCGGCGGCTGCGACTGACCGAGAACGGCGAGCCGCTGTGGGATTGGCTTAGCGCCCAAGCGACCGTGTCGCTCGCGCAGCGTACTCGATTGCAGCAACTGTACGCCGCCGTGTGCGCCGAGGAGCGCGTCGATCTGAGGCGATTACAAAATCTGCTGTCCGAACTTCAGGGAAGACTCGCATGACCAAGGCACTGGAAGATCTCGAGCAACGCCTGCAAGGCGCGCTCGGCGGCACCGTGATCGGCATGCAGGAGGTGATCCGCGCGCTCACGATCGCGATCGTGGCGCGCGGTCACGTGCTGATCCAGGGCGCACCTGGCCTGGGCAAGACGCTGCTGAGCAAGACGCTGGCGAGCGCGCTGGGCGGCAGTTTCAAGCGCATTCAGGGTACCGCCGACCTGATGCCGTCCGACATCATCGGCGTGCATATATTCGACACCCCGCGCAACGGCTTCGTGTTCCGGCCCGGACCGCTGTTCGCCGACGTGCTGCTGTTCGACGAGATCAACCGCGCCGGACCCAAGACCCAGTCGGCGCTGCTGGAGGCGATGGAGGAGCGCCAGGTGTCGGTCGATCGGCACAACTACAAGCTGCCGGCCGGATTCCTGGTCGTGGCGACGCAGAATCCGCGCGACTTCGAGGGTACCTACCCGTTGCCGGAGTCACAGCTCGACCGCTTCATGCTGCGCATCGATCTGAGCTATCGATCGCGCGAGGACGAGCTCAAGGTGCTTAAGCGTTATGGCGCACTCGCCCCCGACGCGCGCTCGGCGACAGCCGCAAGCGTGGCGGCGGTGGTGGACGCCGAATTGCTGGCGGCGGCGCGCGCCGGCGCCGATGCGGTGCACGTGGCCGAGCAACTGGAGGGGTACGTGTTGGATCTGGCCAAAGCTTCGCGCGAGCACACCCAGCTGACGCTTGGGCTGTCCACGCGCGGGGCCCTGGCGCTGCTGCGCGCGGCGCGCGTGGCGGCCGGCCTGCGCGGGAAGGAATTTGTCACGCCCGATGATGTGAAGGCCGTCGCGCCATTGGTGCTGCCGCACCGCCTGATGCTCTCAAGCGAGGCGGTGCTGGAGGGCAGCAGCGAACGCTCGATCACCCAGCGCCTGCTCGAGCAGGTGCCGGTGCCGCGCTAAAGATCGGGTACGGCCATGTCGCTGCGCCAGAATGCGCTATTGCTGCTGCTGCTGACCGGGTTGATCGCCATCGCTGCCGATTGGAGCGCGCGCCCCGAACTCACGCGTCTGTGGTGCCTGCCGGCCGGCGTGCTGTTGCTCGGTCTGGCCTACGAGGGCTTCATCAATGAGCGCGCGGGCGTAGCGCTGCGCGTGCAGCTGCCGCAGCGCTGGCTGCTCGGGCGAGCGAACCCGGTCGGCTTCATGCTCACGCATGCGCTGGCGCGCAGCCTTCAGGTTGAGCTGTCGCCGGATGCCCCGGCCGAGCTGTCGCTCGATCGCAGCGTGCTGTCGATGTCGGTGCCCGGCGGCGCCGCCGCGGTGCGCTCGCGCAGCGTCACCGCCCGCCGCCTGGGTCGTTATCAATGGCCGCTGTGCACGCTGCGCATCGGTGGTGTGCTCGGACTGGCGTGGTGGGACCGGCGACTGGGCGAGGCGGTCACGTTTCAGGTGCTGCCCGACGTGCTGCACCAGGCCGAGCCTGCGCTGGGCGAGCGCGGCCGGGCCGGCCAGGCTGAGCAGCGGGCAGGGTCAGGCAGCCAGGTGCTGCAGCTGCGCGAGTACCGGCCCGGCGACCCGCCGCGCGCCATCGACTGGAAGGCCAGTGCGCGCCAGCGGACTCTGGTCAGCCGTGATTTTTCCGAAGATCAGCACCTCGAGATCGTGCTGGCGCTGGACATCGGGCGCAGCAGCGCACTGGCGGCTGGCGACACCGACCGTCTGGCGCTGTATGCCAATGTTGCCGCGCGCCTGGCGCAGCGTGCAATCCTGCTGGAGGATCGGGTCGGGCTGCTGTTGTACGCCGACCGGCCGCTGCTGGCGCTGCCGCCGGGCCACGGCCTGTCCGCACTCACGCGACTGCGTGCAGCTCTGGCCGACGCGCGCGTACAGCCCGGGGATTCCAACCCGGCGCTGGCGGCCGCGCGCATCCGCTTACTGGTGCGCCAGCGCAGCCTGGTGGTGATGCTGGCCGACCTGGATGATGCCTCCGCGAGCGGGGAGCTACACGCCGCGGCGCGGCTGCTGCTGCCCAAACACCTGCCGTTCATCGCCGGGGTGGCGAGCGAGCGCGCCGCGGTGCTGGCGTTGGCACCGGCGGCCGACGAGCAGCAGGTCTATCGATCGCTCGCAGCGCAGGAGTACGCTCGCACGCGCGAACGCAATGTCGCGGCGCTGCGAGCACTCGGGGCGCCGGCGATCTCCGCGCCGGCTCACGAGCTCGACCGTGCGGTGCTGGAGGCCTATCGCGGCTTTCGTCAGCGCCGTCGCGTCTGAGCCGAGCGCGCACCGAACGGGCGCAGCAGCCGCCCACTCAGGAATGCCAGCATCAGCACCCAATAGCCCAAGCCGATCGCCGCGCGCAGCGCCAGCGATGGGCGCGGATCGGGTGAGATGAAGCCCTCGATCAGGCCGCAGCCGATCAGCAGCAGCGCGCAGGCCAGCAACACGCGTACGATGCGATTGGCCGCGAGCTGAAACGATTCACGACGCGTCGGCGCGGTCGGCCGAATCAGCGACTCACCCAGCGCGGTGCCGGCCGCACCGGCGATACACATCACCGACAGCTCGACCGGGCCATGCGCCAGGATGAACTTGAGCAGCGCTCCGTCGATGCCATAGCGATGCGTGAAGGCGAACATCGCTCCGAGCATCAGGCCATTGATCGCGACGATGTAGAACGCGCCCAGGCCAAAGAAGATCCCGCCGCAAAACGCGAACAGACTCACCACGATGTTGTTCGACAGGATGCGCATCGACACCAGCGAGGCGGGCGTCACGTGCAGCAGCCCTTCGGTCCACAACCGGCCGTGCTCGACATCGTCGATCATCTTGTCGCTGGCGATCAGCACGATCAGGTCCGGGTAGCGCCCGATGAGCCAATAGCCGGCGGCGGTGGCAACAGCAAGCAGCAGCGCCAGCCACAGGATAGTCGGTCGCAGCGAGCGCACGATCGCAGGGACCTCATCGCGCAGCAGCTGCAGCCCCCGGGCACGCGAGGCGGGTGCGGAGCGGTCGATGTCGGCGTGGGCGCTGACGTACAGCGCTTCCAGCGCCGCGGTGGCGCGGCTGCCCGGAAGCAGCCGTCGCGCGCTCGCCAGATCGCGCGCTAGCGCACGATAGCGCTCGATGAAGCGCTGCGCTGCGGCCACATCCAGGTTGCGCGGCCGCGCCGGCAATTGCGTCAGCCACTCGCTCCAAGCGCGCGAGCGCGATTTCATCCAGGCGCCGGCAGCACTGGATTCGCTCATGCGCGAGTTTCCGCGCCGGCATTCACCAGCGTGCGCAGGCGGCAGAGCAGCTGCGCATCGTCCAGTGCGCTGAGCCCCACCTCGGAGCTATCCCGATCGATGCGCGCCAGGATCGAGCGCGCGATCTCGTCGCGGCGTGACAGCTCGAGTGCGCTCCAGCGCTCGAGCAGGTCGTGCACCAGCTCGACCGCCTCGGGCTTGAGGCCGGAGTCGCTGACCATGGCGCCAAGCTGCGCCAGCGCGCGTCCGGCTGCGACCGAATCGCGTATCAGCACGGTGCCGGCCGCCAGATCGCCGATGCGCACGCGCTGCTCGGTGGTCAGGCAGCACACCAGCCCGAACACGTACAGCATGGGCAACGAATCGACCAGGCGAAAGATATTGCGTACCAGCAGTGCGCCGACGCCCGGGGTGCCGCCGTTTCGCAGCACGATGCGCACGCCGGCGCGGCGTTTACCCGGCGTGCGCCCGCGCATCAGCACTTCGAGTACCGGGTGATAGAGCAGATAAATCACGATCGCCGGCAACCCTGCCAGCAGAAAGAACGGGCGCGTCGCCAGCGCGCTGGCGGCGTGGATGGCCCTCAGCATCCACCACACCCAGCAGTACCAACCCAGCGCCAGGAGCACGCGAATGTGCCAGTCGAGGATGAACGCGTAGCTGCGCGTGCCAGCTCCGGCGATATCCAGCGCCACATCGACGCCGGTCAGTCCGGCGATATGCAACTGTTCGCGATCCACGGTGTTGTATCGGCTGCGCGCGAAAAAGAGTTCGATTCGCGCGTCATTGTTTCAGGTTCGCATCCAATGCGCGAAAAAAAACCCCGCAAGGCGGGGTTTTAATTTCCTCACACGACGCAGGTCTGTCCGGGTGCGCAATCCAATGCCGGGCAGACCTGAGTGTCTGGCCTTTAGGAAGGCCGGTCCCGAAAGTGCGAGACCTGCGCGTCAATTCGCGCTGCGAGCACTCGCGGCAAGCATGAAACGTAGCCGGCCGCAATCTGTGCACACCCCGACAGCCTGGGTTTCTAACATCTGGAGCGTGGTAGAAACACCCGCTGTCACATTTTTGCTGCAACCACTGGTGTCGCCGCAACTAGGTGAGAATGCTAACGCGGAATCTGCGGCAAGTCGATAAGGCATCAGAAGAATATTTCGCTCTTGTCGCCAAGTGGCGACAGCATCGGGCGAGCTGATTCTGTCAACTGTGGTGCCGGGCATACCAGCGTGCGCCTAAAAGGCCGCCACGCCGGTCACCGCCCGACCGATGGTGAGCTGATGAATGGTCGCGGTGCCCTCGTAGGTGACCACGCTTTCCAGGTTCAACAGATGCCGGATGGCGGCATGCTCGGCGCTGATTCCGGCCGCGCCCAACAGGTCGCGGCAGTCGCGGGCGATCTCGAGCGCGATCTGGCAGTTGTTCCACTTTCCCAGGGCAATCTGCGCGCTGTCGATGGCATCGCGGTCCTTCAGCCGGCCCAGCTGCAGGGCTAAAAGCTGCGCCCCGGCGAGCTTGCGCACCATTTCCGAGAGTCGCAGTTGCACCGCCTGGGTGTGGCTCAAGGGGCGACCGAACAGCACCCGCTCGCTGGCGTGCTCGAGGGCCTCCTTCAGGCAGGCCTGCGCGGCGCCGATTGCACCCCAGGCGATGCCGTACCGCGCCTGCGACAGACAGGACAGGGGTGCCTTGAGGCCGAGGCCTTCCGGCAGCACGGCATCGGCCGGCACCTGCACCTGGTCGAAGAACAGCGCGGCGGTGTTGGAGGCTCGCAGGCTGAACTTGTGCTTGAGCTCCTCGGAGCCAAATCCGCGCGTGCCACGCTCGATAAGGAACCCACGGATGCCCTCCGGGGTCTGTGCCCACACCACGGCAAGGTCGGCGATATGGCCATTGGTGATCCACATTTTGGAACCGTTGAGTACCCAACCGTGCCCCTCCCGGCGGGCCGAGGTGCGCATCGCGGCCGGGTCCGAACCGCCCTGCGGCTCGGTCAATCCGAAACAGCCGATCACCTCGCCGCGCGCCATGCGCGCGAGCCAGCGCTGCTTTTGCTGCTCGCTGCCATAGGCGTGGATCGGAAACATGCACAGGCTCGACTGCACCGAGACGAAGCTGCGCAGCGCGCTGTCGCCGCGCTCGAGCTCGCGGCAGATCAGGCCGTAGCTCACGGCGTTGAGCCCAGCGCAGCCATAGCCGGAGAGCGAGCAGCCGAACACGCCCAACTGCGCCAGCGCCGGCAGCAGTTCGCGCGGGAAGCGGGCCGATTCGAAGCACTCGGCGATGATCGGTAGCACGCGCTCGTCGACCAGCCGCGCGACCGCATCGCGCACCAGGCGTTCGTCGTCGTGCAGCTCGTCATCGAGCCGCAGCAGGTCGAGCGCGTCGTTGGTGGGTGGCGCGACCGTCGCGGCCTTACTGGATGCATTCATGCGGGCAACCTAAGTTCCCATAGAATCTGCGCATGATGCCCCAACCGCGATGTCGATGGTGTCGATCCGGCGTGGCCCTGGCCCTGGCGCTGGTGCTGGTCTTCCCCGTCGGCGGCAGCGCCAAGGCGCCGCAGCGTTCGGCCGCGGAGCGCGAGCTCGACCGCGTGCAGGCGCTGCTGAGCGTGCGCCTGGCGGGATTACCGCAAGATAGCGGGGTGCTGGTGTTGCGCGATGAGAAGCGTGTGACCTTGCGGATCCCGGCGCGGTTGCTGTTTCAGCCCGATGGCGCCTCGCTGCGGCACGATGCCAGCGCGCAGCTGACGCTGGCGGCGAGCGAGCAGGTGCTCAAGGAATACCATCGTCTGCACGCGACGATCGTGGTGTTCACCGACAGTATCGGCGGGGTGGACCCGAATCAGGCGCTGTCGGATCAGCGGGCGCAAGTCGTGGATGCAGCGCTGAAGGCCGCGCACATCGCGCCCAGCCGACTGCAGGCGCGCGGCGTCGGTGCCGCCATCATGGTGGCACCGAACGACACGCCTGAGGGACGCAATCAGAATCGACGGATCGAGATTGCCTTCGGCCGTTAGGCCGGAGCGGGCAGCAGCGCCTTGAGCTTGTTCATCGCGCCGGCTTCGATCTGGCGGATGCGCTCGGCCGATACCCCATACTCGGCGGCCAGCTCATGCAGCGTGGCCTTGTCCTCGCTCATCCAGCGTCGCTGCAGGATCTTGCGGCTGCGATCATCCAGCCGCGTCATGGCCTGCGCCAGCTGCTCGTGCGAGGCGCTGTCCCATTCCTCGGCTTCGACCTGCTCAGCCGGGTCGGCATCGGCTGCCGGCAGATAAGCCGCTGGTCCATAGCCATCCTCGCCCTCGCTATCGGGACCGACGTCGAACGACAGGTCGCGCGCCGACAGGCGGCGCTCCATCTCGGTGACCTCGGCCGGGCTCACGCCCAGATCCTTGGCCACGGCGTTGGTCTCATCGGCGCTCAACCAGGCCAGGTTGGGCTTCATCTTGCGCAGGTTGAAGAACAGCTTGCGCTGCGCCTTGGTGGTGGCCACCTTGACCAGCCGCCAGTTACGCAGCACGTACTCATGGATCTCGGCGCGGATCCAGTGCACGGCGAACGACACCAGCCGCACGCCCACGCTCGGGTCGAAGCGCTTCACGGCCTTCATCAATCCGACGTTGCCCTCCTGCACCAGATCGTTCAGCGGCAGGCCATAACCGGAGTAGCCGCGCGCAATGTGCACTACGAAGCGCAGGTGCGAGAGCACCAGCTCGCGCGCCGCGCTGAGGTCGTCGTCGCGCCGAAAACGCACCGCCAGCTCCTGCTCCTGTTCGCGGGTGAGCACCGGGATGCGGCTCACGCGATCCAGGTAGGCATCGAAGCTGCCAATGGGACCGGCGAGCCCAAAGTTTGCCGGTTGGGCGATCAGCGCAGTCTGGGTGTGGGTCACTCCGCGATCCTCCGTTGATGTGTGGGCGTGGATTTTAGCACTCTATTGAAAGGAGTGCTAGCTGCCTGGGCAGGAAGTTTGAGAGGGTAGGATGTACCCGATAGCCTTGTTTGTCAAAGGCTTACCGTCCCGCTGAAGACGGCACGGCGCCGCTTCAGGCGGCGCGGGGCTCTATGCGCGATAGCTGGCGGGCGGCCGCGATGAAGGCTCCCAGCCAGCCTAAAGCCACACCGGCGGCCAACAGGATTGCCAGCTCCTGGACCGAGGGTCCGCGCAGCGCGAATTGACTGCCATAGGCGCTGGCCAGCCGAGTGGCTGGCGGCGTGAGGACGAAGCGGGCCAGCGCCACCAGCCCCCAGGCGATTGCCCCGGCAATCAGGCCGTAGAGAACCCCGGCGTACAGGAACGGCCGGCGCACGAAGGCATTGGTGCCGCCCACGAGCTTGGTGACTTCGATCTCATCGCGCCGGTTGAGGATCTCCAGCCGGATGGTGTTGCCCACCACCGCGACCACGCCGGCGCCCAGCAGTACCGCCGCGATCAGCACCCCGCGCCGAAGCAGGTCGAGAATGGCGCTGAACCTGAGCACCCAGTCGCGATCGAGCTGCACCGTGTCCACCTCCGGCCAGGCCTGCAGGTAGCCGCGCAGGGCCTCGAGCTGCGCCGGGGAATCGGCATTGGGCGTCGGGCGGATGGTCAGCACGTTCGGCAGCGGGTTGTCCGGCAGGGCATCGAGTGCGCTGCCGAAGCCCGATTGCGCGCGAAATTCCGCCAGCGCCTCACTGGAGGTGATCAGCGTGGCGCGCTCGACCCCGGGGCGCGCCGCGGCGGTGCTCGCGAGCTGGCGCGCCTTCTGCTCGCTCACCTCGGGCTTGAAGTACACCGACAGCCCGACCGCTCCGGAGAAATCGCCGGTGGCATCGCGCACGTTGCGCACCAGCACCTGCAGTGCCAGCGGCAAGGCCATCGCCAGGCCCATGACCAGGACCGTGAGCACGGTGGCCAGGCCGTGCCGGCCAAGGTGCCCGGCGGTCGACACCAGCGCGTGGCCGTGACGCGAGCTCCAGTTCGACAGGCTAGCCATGGCCGCCTGGCCCGACGCGGCCATCGTCCAGCACGATCTCGCGCAAGCCGGAGGCGCGAACCAAAGCCAGATCGTGCGTCGCCACCACCACCGTGACGCCGACCTCGTTGAAGCGGCGAAACAGGCCCATGACTTCCGCTGCCAGCGCCGCATCCAGATTGCCGGTCGGCTCGTCGGCCACCAGCAGCGGCGGCTTGCTGACGATGGCGCGGGCGATGCCGACGCGCTGCTGCTCTCCAACCGACAGTTCAAGCGGTGCCAGGCGCTCCTTGCCGAGCAGGCCGACCTGATCGAGCGCCGCGCGCACGCGCTTCTCGATCTCGCGAAACGAGGTGTCGGCCACCACCAGCGGCAACGCCACGTTGTCGAACACCGGCCGATCCATCAGCAGGCGGTGATCCTGGAATACCACGCCGATGCGGCGGCGAAACACCGGCACGCGGCGCAAGGCCAGCCTGGCGGTGTTGTCGCCGTTGACGATCACGTGGCCGCGCGACGGACGCTCGATCAGCGCGATCAGCTTGAGCACCGTGCTCTTGCCGGCCCCCGAACGGCCGGTCAGAAATACCATCTCGCCATTGCTGACATCGAAGCTGACATCGCTCAGTGCCTCGCGCCCGTTGGGGTAGCGCTTGCTGACCCGCTCGAAGCTGATCACGTCGCTGCGGCCTCGCGGGTCAGCTCGTCATCGGCGCCCAGCAGCGCGGCGGCGAATGCACCGGCGTTGAACGGCCCGAAATCCTCGAGCTTCTCGCCCACGCCGATGCAGCGGATCGGCAGCTTGAGCGTGCGCGCGATCGCCACCACGATGCCGCCGCGGGCGGTGCCATCGAGTTTGGTGAGGATAAGGCCGGTGACTCCGAGCGCGGCGTGAAACTGCTGCGCCTGGGCGAGCGCGTTTTGCCCCTGATTGGCATCCAGCACCAGCAGCACTTCGTGCGGGGCTCCCGGCAGCGCCCGCGCGATCACGCGCTTGACCTTCTTGAGCTCATCCATCAGATGGGTCTGGCTGTGCAGCCGGCCGGCGGTATCGGCCAGCAGCACGTCCACGCCGCGCGCCTGCGCCGATTTGATCGCATCGAACACCACCGCGCCGGGGTCGGCGCCGGCCTGCTGCGCGCTCAGCAGCGCGCCGCTGCGCTCGGCCCACACGTGCAGCTGCTCGGTGGCGGCGGCGCGAAAGGTATCGCCCGCGGCCAACATCACCGTCATGCCATCCTCGCGCAGCCGACGCGCGAGCTTGCCGATGCTGGTGGTCTTGCCCGAGCCGTTGACGCCCACGATTAGGATCACGAACGGCTGGATCGAGCGGTCGATCGTGAGCTCACGCTCGCACGGCGTGAGCAGCTCGCTCAGATGCGCGCGCAGGGCGGTAAGCAGCGCCTCGACATCGTCCAGTTCGTGGCGCGCGACCCGCGCCTTGAGATCGGCCAGGATGTCGTTGGTAGCCTCCACGCCGACATCGGCGCGCAGCAGCCGCGCCTCCAGTTCCTCGAGCACCTCGGCATCGATACGGCGCCCGCGCAGCAGCCCCCGCAGGTCGCGCGCCATCGAGGCGCCGCCGCGGCTGAGGCCGGCTTTCAGCCGTGCGAAAAAGCCCTGCGGTACATCCGGATTGGACATGGCGAAACATTGTCGCACAGCCCTGCGGTAGGCTAAGCGCGCATGGGCGCCACACACTACGATCGCGGGCGGCAGCAACGTCAGCTGCGCATCATTGCCGGACGCTGGCGGGGCAGGAGATTTCGTTTCCCCGAAGGCACGATACGACCCACGCCCGATCGCGTGCGCGAGACCCTGTTCAACTGGCTGCAGGATCGCATCGAAGGCGCGCACTGTCTGGATCTGTATGCCGGGTCCGGCGCACTGGGGCTCGAGGCGCTATCGCGCGGCGCAGCCTCGGTGGTGTTCGTCGAGCAGCAGCGCGCCGCGGCGATGACGCTGGAGCGGCTGCTGATGGAGTGGCACGCGCTCGACGCCCAGGTGGTGTGCGACGAGGCGCGCCGGTTTCTCGCAAAGCGCGCCGCCGAGATTCGGCCGCGCGGCTTCGACCTGGTGTTTCTCGATCCGCCGTACACCTCGGGCGAACTGGCGCTGGCGGCCGCGGCGCTGGCAAGCCGCGGGCTGGCGCCGGGCGGGCGCATCTATATCGAATGCGGCCCGGTACCGGAAGTCTTGCCCGCCCTCCCGCCCACGTGGCTCGAACTGCGCAAAGGTAAGGCCGGCGAGGTCAGGTATCATCTGTTTGCAGCAGAACATTGACCATGCGATCCACGGCGGTATATCCCGGCACCTTCGACCCGCTCACCCGCGGCCATGAGGACATCGTGCGCCGTGCTGCCGGCATCTTTGGCAAGGTGGTGGTGGCGGTGGCGGCCAATACCAACAAGGCGCCGATGTTCAGCGTCGAGGAGCGGGTCGAGCTGGCGCGCAGCGCTCTGGCCGACCTCGCCAACGTCGAGGTCACCGGCTATACCGGGCTCACCGTGGACTTCGCGCGTCGCCACGACATGGCGGTGATCGTGCGTGGACTGCGCGCGGTGTCGGATTTCGAGTTCGAGTTTCAGCTTGCCAGCATGGGCCGGCATCTGCAGCCCGAGATCGAGACCGTGTTCATGGTGCCGAAGGAAAAATTCACCTTCATCTCCTCCACGCTGGTGCGCGAGGCGGCCATGCTCGGCGGTGACGTCAGCGCCTTCGTACACCCGGTGGTCCAGGCCGCGTTCAAGCGCAAGCTCGGTGGCAAGTAGAGGCCTTGGTTTAGTAGCTTAGCGCCAGGCCCTCGCGGCGCGGATCGACCCCACCCTCGTAGCTGCCATCGGCGTGCGCCAGCACGCCCTGAATGCCCGACTCCTCGTACTGCGCCGGCTGCGGATTCAGCCCCAGTCGATTCATGCCGCCGAGCACGTCGGGCGGAAAGCGCGCGGTCTCGGCCGAGAAGTGATCCCCGTGCGCGACCAGATTGGGCAGGCTGATCGCCGCCTGCATGCTCATGTGCCAGTCGAGCGTACCGATCAGCGTCTTGACCACGTAGGCGATGATGGCCGGTCCGCCGGCCGAACCGGCCGCGGCCAGGAAACGACCGTCGCGGTCGAACACGATCATCGGCGACATGGCCGAGCGCGGGCGCTTGCCGGCCGCGACCGCGTTGGCCGCGGGGCGTCCGTCCGGATCCTGCGGCGAGAAACTGAAATCGGTGAGCTGATTGTTGAGCATGAATCCATCCACCATGCGTCCCGAGCCGAAGATGCTCTCCACCGTGGTGGTCATCGACAGCACATCGCCGGCATCATCGACGATCACCACGTGCGAGGTTCCGCCCGGCTCAGCGGTGTGATCGGGGCCGAATGCTGCGGCACCGGCCGGATTACCCGGCGGCGGCGGCTGCGCGGCGATCTGCCGACCGATCAGGGCGGCGCGCGTCTGCAGGTAGGCCGGGTCGAGCAATCCGGCCAGCGGCACGTTGACGAATGCCGGATCCGCTACGTAGCGGTCACGGTCGGCATACATCAGCCGCTGAGCTTCGCTCATCTCGACCCATGCTTCCGGGTCCTCGGGGCTGCGGCTGCCAATGTCGGTGTGCGAAAGCAGTCCCAGCGTCTCGATCACGCCCACAGCACCGGCCGGCGGTGGCGGCCCGCACACTCGAAAGCTCTGCCAGTCGCGGCACAGCGCCTCGGATTCGATCGCTCGATAGCTCTTCAGGTCCTGCAGTGAGAGCGTCCCGGGCAGTTCGCCCTGGTGTACCCGGGCGACGATGTCCTGCGCGATCGGCCCGCGATAGAGCGCGCGCGGCCCCTGCTCGGCCAGATGCTGCAAGGTCGCGGCGTAGGCGGGATTGACCAGCACGTCGCCGCTGCGATAGCGCGTGCCGTCGCCCTTGGTGAAGTAGCGCACCACGTCGGGCGCGGAGGTCTGCGGCGCGCCGCTGCCGATCATGCCGGCCAGTCGCGGGCTGACCCGGAAACCCTCGGTCGCGAGCCGCTGGCCATCGTCAAACAGTTTTTTCCACGCCAGCTTGCCGTGCTGGTGCTGCAGCAGAGCCAGTGCCGCGATCGCACCGGGCACGCCGGTGGAACGGCCGCTCAGAACGGCGGTGGCGAATGGCAGCGGTCGGTGATCCGGACCGATGAACATGTCGGGGGTGGCGCCGGCCGGCGCGGTTTCGCGGCCGCTGTAGGCGAGCACCCGGTGCTTGTGCGCATCGTAGTAAGTGATGAAGGCTCCGCCGCCCAGTCCCGAGCTCTGCGGTTCCACCAGACCGAGTACCGCCTGCATCGCCACCACCGCATCGGCGGCGCTGCCGCCGGCCTGCAGGATTTTCATCCCGGCCTGAGCGGCCAGCGGATTGGCGGCCACGACGATTGCGTGGCGGGAGGCTTGCGCGGCCGGTGGTTGGGCAGCCGGCCGTTTCGGCGCACCGGAGTGGCAGGCGCCGATCGCCAGCAGCGAGACCATCACGGCCGCAGCCGCGACGGCAGAAATTCGAGCCGATGCGCGCATATCGCTCAAGGCAGCCGACCTTGTCGTGGCCGCAGTAGTGGGGGTGCGAAAAATCATAGCACCGCAGCCCGCTACGACGACGTAGACTCGTTCGGCATGTACTGCGCCGCCGACCAGACCCTGTCCGGCACCTGGGTGCCGGTTGCGGCCGATGTCTCGGGTCGAGAGCTGGCGGTAGCGAATCTGCGGGTCGCGCGACTGGTGATCGAGCGTGACAGTTATCAGATCGTCGATCACTCCGATCAGGTCGTGGACAGCGGCGAGCTGCGTCTGGATCAGCAATCGGTGCCGTGCGCGCTCGACATCGTCGGCAGCCACGGACCGCACGCCGGCAAGCGCATGCTGGCCATCATCGAGTGGCATGGGGATCGGCTGATCGTGTGCTACGACCTGGAGCGGCGCGAACGGCCCGTGAGCCGTCAGCCGGCGCTCGATCAGCTGCTGCTGTCGATCACTTATGAGCGCGCCGTGAACCGCCGGCTTTCTTGAGCTTGGCCGCGCGCTTGGGTTTGGCCGCGCGTTTGGGCTCAGGCTGCAGCGCGATCCGCGGCGGCCGGGCGACGCGTGCGATCAGTTTTCGTTTGGCAAGATCGTTGGCGCGCCACAGATACCAGGCCGCGAGGCTGCGATAGGGTTTCCAGCGCTCGCCGAACTGCGCCAGCCCCCGGACGGTCGGCATGCCGCGCAGGCGATAGGCAAGTCGAAAGCCGTTGCGCACACCGAAGTCGTCGACCGGCAGCACGTCGGGGCGGCCAAGCTGGAAGATCAACATCATCTCGACGGTCCAGCGCCCGATACCGCGCACCTCGGTCAGTCGTTCGACGATCTCATCGTCCGACAGCGCATCGAGCGCGGCGCGCTGCGGCACCACGCCGCTTAAGGTCTTTGCGGCCAGATCCTTGAGCGCGGCGATCTTGGCGAACGAGAAACCGGTCGCGCGCAGCACCGCCGCGTCGGCTGCCAGCACCTGCTCGGGTGAGGGAAAGGCGCCATCGCCGCAAGCGGCGTTGAAGCGCTTGAGGATGCTCTCGGCCGCGGCGCGGTGCAGCTGCTGATGTGCGATCGCACTGGCGAGCGCCTGAAACGGCGGCTCATCGGCCATCGGCTCGGGGTGATAGCGGCCGGCGGCGGCGATCAGAGCCGCCATCACCGGGTCGCGCTGTAACGCTCGATAGGCCGCTGGGCTCATCGTTGGCAGAGCGGGCAGTAGTAGCTGGCGCGCTGCCCCTGGACGATCCGGCGGATCGCGCCCCGGCAGGTGCGGCAGGGGCGGCCGGCGCGCTCGTACACGTACAGTCGCTGACGAAAATAGCCCGGACTGCCGTCGGTGCCGACGTAGTCGCGCAGCGTGGTGCCGCCGGCGCGGATTGCCGCATTGAGCGCGGCGCGCACCGCGCGCTGAAGCCGCGCACAGTCGGCTCGCGACAGGCGTCGCGCCGCGCGCCGTGGACTGATATGAGCGCGATGCAGCGCCTCACTGGCGTAGATGTTGCCCACGCCGGTGACCAAGCGGCCATTCATCAGCACCTGCTTGATGGCGGCGCGACGGCGGCGGGTGATGCGATACAGGTAGTCGGCATCGAATGCTGCATCGAACGGCTCCGGGGCCAGCGAACGCAGCAGCCGGTGCTGCGCGGCATCCTCGGTGGTGTAGTGCAGGCTGCCGAACCGGCGTGGATCGTTGAGGCGCAGGCTCAAGCCCGAATCGAGCAGCAGATCGAACTGGTCGTGCTTGAGACGCGCCGTATCGCCGGGCAGCGCGCGCACGCTACCCGACATGCCCAGGTGCAGAATCAGGGTACCGCGCTCGAGCGTAAGCAGCAGGTATTTGGCGCGCCGGCCGACTGCGACGATGTGCTGGCCAGCCAGCTCCTGCGGCAGATGCTTGTCGATCGGCCAGCGCAGTCGATGATCGTAGATGCGAAACTCGCGGATGCGATGCCCGCCGGCCTCGCGCTCGATGCCGCGCCGTGTGGATTCGACCTCGGGCAGCTCAGGCACGTAACGACGGACTCAGCGCTACTTGATCTTGGTTTCCTTGTAGGCGACGTGCTTGCGCACCACCGGGTCGAATTTGCGCACTTCCATCTTGTCCGGATGCAGGCGCTTGTTCTTCATGGTCACGTAGAAGTGACCGGTGCCGGCCGAGGACAGCAGCTTGACCTTCTCGCGCATGCTCGCTACTCCTAGATGTTCTCGCCGCGCGCACGCAGCTGCGCCAAGACCTCTTCCAGGCCCTTCTTCTCGATGGTGCGCAGCCCGTTGGTGGACACGCGCAACGTGATCCAGCGTTTCTCGGCTTCGAGCCAGAAGCGCTGGACATGCAGATTCGGCAGGAAGCGACGACGCTTCCTGTTGTTGGCGTGCGAGACGGTATTTCCCGTCACCGCGCGCTTGCCGGTGACCTGGCACACGCGAGTCATATCTTGGCCTTAAAGTTCAAAGAGTTACAGTGACCGCGCGCAGCCTACCATGCACGCGAAAGGCGCGCTTTATAGCAGCCGGAAGGGGCGCAAGGCAAGCCGCGCTAGTCGGTTGCAGTAGCCAGCGGCGCGCTGCGAGGGGCGTTCACGCCGCGGCGCTGGAACAGCACCAGGGCGACCCCGATCAGCACCAGCAGCGCTGACAGAACGGCCGCCGAATTGATCTTTTCACCCAATACCAGGGCCCCCAGGGCTAAGGCGATGACCGGATTGACCAGCGCGTAGGTGGTGATCTTCTGCGGCGGCTCGTGTGCCACCAGGAACGAGTAGCAATTGACCGCGATCATGCTGCCGAACACCACCAGGTAGAGGATCCCCAGCAGCGAGGGCAGCGAGACCTGCGAGGGCGTAAAGCCGATCCATTCGCGGCCGATGACCGCCATCAATGATTGGAACAGCGCGCCGCCGAGCATCTGCAGGCAGCTGAAATTAAGCACACGATCGGCACCGACATAGCGCGGTTGCAGTAGTGTGCCGGCACTCCAGGCGAGTTCGGCAGTGAGCACCGCGAGCACGTGGATCGGTCGGATGGTGCCGGAGAACGAACGCGTATGTGCGCTCAGCACCGCAAGGCCGGCGACGCCGATGGCGACACCGAGCGCTGATTGCAGGGTTGGCGCCCGACGCGAGAAAAACAGCCAATTCAGGATCAGCGTCGACACCGGCAGAGCGCCCACGAACAGCGCCGCGATGCCCGAGGGCAAGCCGGTCTGCGACCAGATCACGAAGCCGTTGCCAATGCCGCTCATCAGCACGCCGCACAGCAACGTGCCGCCGATGTTCAGCCCGGAGAACGGATGCGGCTCACGCGCGCGCAGCCAGACATACATGAGGCCGCCGGCGATCAGGAAGCGCACCGCACCGCCCAGAAACGGCGGCACCGTGCGCAGCACGAACGCGATCGCAAGAAACGTCGTGCCCCAGATGATGTAGATGCCGGCAAAGGCGAGCAGCACTCGGCCTAAGGCGGGGCGCTGTATCGGCAATGGGGAGGTCACAGCCTCATTATCGGCATGGCGCGACCGCAGCAGCCAGCGCCAATCGACGAGCAAGCGGCCATACTATTCGTTCTTCGATAGTTAAACATTGATAAACAACAAGTAAATATCGTTTATGATTGGCCCCGATGCGTGACGAGGCCTTGGCTATTTAGATTGACCCCATGCCCATCGTCGTTAATCTCGATGTGATGCTCGCCCGGCGCAAGCTGCAGCTCAACACCGTTGCCGAGCGCGTCGGTATCACGCCGCAGAATTTGTCGGTTCTGAATGCTGGCCGGGCGCGCGCCATTCGCTTCAGCACGCTGGAAAAGCTGTGCGAAGTGCTGCAGTGCCAGCCGGGCGATCTGCTGGCGTTCGAGCCGGAGCTGAGGTCGCCATAGAATCTTCGGGGGCTCATGGACAGAAAACATCTGATCGCGGCAGTCCTGTGGGGATTCATCGCGACGCGCGGATGGACGCAGGAGCACCAGCATGAGGCTGGCGAGAAGCTGGGAGAGGTGCACTTCGCCACCTCGTGCAATCAGCCGGCGCAAGGCGATATCAATCGCTCGGTGGCTCTGCTTCACTCGTTCCAGTTCAGCCGCGCCATTGAGGGATTCAACGCCGTTCTGCGAGACGACCCTACGTGCGCCATCGCGTACTGGGGAATCGCCGTTAGCGATTGGGGCAATCCGTTCGCACCGGGACAAAAGAGCAAGGACCAGTTGCAACTCGGGCGGCAGAGCGCCGAGCGGGGCCAAGAGCTGGGTGCAAGGACCGACCGCGAACGTGCCTATCTGTTAGCAGTCGACCAGCTGTACGGCGACTTTGAAAACAGGCCGCAGCAGGCGCGCCTGCTCGCCTATCGCGATGCCATGGCAGACGCCGCGGCGAAATATCCAGACGACCACGAAGCGCAGATTTTCTACGCCTTGGCGCTCGCGGTCGCCGAGGATCCCACCGACAAGTCCTACGCAGACCGTCTGAAGGCGGGAGCCATTCTTGAGAAATTGTTTGCGCAGCAGCCAACGCATCCCGGTTTGGCGCACTACATCATCCATGCTTACGACGTGCCGGCGTTGGCGGGCCGGGCTCTGGTCGCGGCACAACGTTACGCGGACATTGCTCCCGATGCGCCTCACGCGCTGCACATGCCGTCGCATATATTCACCCGCCTTGGATACTGGCAGCAGTCGATTGACAGTAACGTGGCGGCCGCGGCGGCTGCCCGCCGCCAGGGTCAAACGGCCGAAGAACTGCATGCCAGCGACTACGAGACCTACGCCTACCTGCAGACGGGGCAGGACCAGGCGGCAGCCAGGATTGTGACGGCGCTGCCGGAGATCGCTTCGCGCTTCGATCCAAAGGCGCAGCTGGTCGGTGCCGGACCACCTGCGGCTGGCTATTTTGCACTCGCGGCGATCCCGGCACGATTCGCGCTGGAACGCCAAGACTGGCAGCAGGCCGAGAGCCTGGCGCTGTCGCAGTCACCGTTTCCCTACGCAGACGCGATGACTTGGTTCGCCCGCGGAATGGGCGCGGCGCGATTGCGGCACGCTGCGGCGGCAACCGAAGCCGCGGCAGCGCTGAGGCAGATTGCGGAGCGGCTGTTGAAGGCCAACGAGCGTTATTGGGCGCAGCAGGTGGAAATTCAGGCCACTGCGGTCTCGGCATGGTCGGCGCTCGCGGCGGGCAAGAACGACGAGGCTTTGCGGCAGATGCAATCGGCCGCGACCATGGAAGATGCGACCGAGAAAAGTGCGGTGACACCGGGGCCACTGTCGCCGGCGCGGGAACTGCTCGGCGACATGTTATTGCAAATGAACGAGCCTGCTGACGCATTGGCGGAGTTTGAAGCGACGCTCAAGAAAGAGCCGCGGCGCTTCCGATCATTGTATGGAGCGGCGCACGCTGCGCGGCTCAGCGGCCGCAGCGATCTGAGTCGAGGGTATTTTGGCCAGCTGCTGACGGTCTGTGCGCGCTCCGACCAGCCCGGACGACCCGAGGTCAAGGAAGCGCGTGCGATGGTGGCGAGGCGCAAGGGCTAGATGAGTCCGTGCTCGGCAAACGACAGGCAACCGTTGTCGGCCACGATCAGATGATCGAGCACTCGGATGTCGACCAGCTGCAGAGCTTCGCGCAGACGACGTGTCACCAGCTCGTCGGCCTGGCTCGGTTCGGCCACACCCGACGGGTGTTAGGTTGCATTTCTGGATGTCACCGCCATTTATTCGACTGCCTGCCAGCCCTACAGTGCTGCAGACTTTCAGTAGCCCAGCCTTCCGTTAGAGGCGAGTAGCCCGGGAGGGTCTGGGGAGGGTTCAGGCAACCTGCGAGCGGCCAACCGGTGCGTCGATCATTCAGCCCTGCGACCTTAGCGCGCCTGCGTGATCTGCCGAGCGAGGCGGTGCTGGCGCGCCTGGCGATGGAGATCAAGCCGGACCCGACCTTCATTCCCGTCAAGGACGCGGGCAGCCGACGTTGGCAAGCGCTTACGACGCAGGGCGACTTCGAGATTCTGACCACCGGGCCCAAGTGGTACGACACCCGAGCCCGCAAGGGCGGTGGCGGTGCCATCGACCTGGCGATGCATGTGCTCGGGCTCTCGTTCGTAGAGGCGGTCAAGCATTTGACCGATCAGCAGCACCTGTATGGTCCAGATCATCCGTAAGGCGGCTCTGCCAGCGCCGTCTGAGGTACCCGAGCCGCTGCGGGCTGCGGCCGCGCACGCCGCGACGATTCGGCTGCGTGAGCCACGGCCCGCCGGCTTTCCGATCCTCTTCAGTGCCGATCTGGAGTTGCTAGAGCCCGCCGTCGCCTTCCTGCACGAGCATGCCGTGCAACGCGCCCACACCGCGGATACGCTGCGTACTTACGCTGAGATTCTCTACGACTGGTTCGAGACGCTCGAGCAAAACGGGATTGTCTGGAGTGACGCGGACACGGCGGATCTTGTCGCCTACCGCAACCGGATGCTCTCTGAGGCCAGCGCCCACACGCGGCGCCCCTACGCTATCCGCACGATCAACCACCGCGTCCGCGGGGTGTTGCGGTTCTACGAGTGGGCGGTGCGCGGCGGGTGGCTGCATGCCTCGCACTTGATCGGCCGTGCGAACGACTTCGCGGTCGCCCGGCGCGCACGCGCTCCGCGCGCCACCCATGCGGAGGATTACGACTCCAACCTCTTTGTTCTGCGCCAGTTCGCAAGCCTGCCCCGGCCACTGACGAGCGCGCAGGTGCGCGAGCTACTCGCGGCGCTTGTGCCACCGTATGACCTCATGGCGCGCTGGCAACTGTACACCGGGTTGCGGGTTAGCGAGCTGCTGCGGCTTACGGTCGCGGGCGTCTCTAGGCCTGCGGTGCCAATGCATGGGGCAGCTGAGCACACGCATCAGGTCATCGATGTGCTGAGGAAGGGTCGCAAGAGCGGCTACGTCATCGCCTCGGGGAGCCTGCTGGAGGAGTCGGCAGCCTATGTGTCCACCCATCGACGTGCGTGGCTTGCGCGCGCGGTCCGAAGGCGCGGCTTGGCCGGGCAACCCGGGCTCTTTATCAGCAGCCGCGGCACTGCGGTGAGCAAGAACCGCTACCAGCAAATCATCCACCACGCAGGCCTCGCCTGCGGTTTCAAGGCGACCACGCACCTGCTGCGAGCCACATTCGCCTGCATGATGCTGGCTCGCCTCGAGCGGCTCGCCAAACAGGGGACCTCGATCAACCCGCTGCTAATCGTCAAGGTGTTGATGGGGCACGAGCATATTGAGACCACCGATCGCTATCTGCGTGCCATTGCGGTCGACACCTGCGTGCTGAGCGAGGTGCTTGATTCGCTGATGGCAGGAGCACCGGGCTGATGGTCGCACAACGAGCGCATATCAGCCGCCTCCTACCCGGGGCCACAAGTCGGGCGGCCACGCTCGTTGAGCGCCTCGATGCGCCGCGGTGCGTGCGCCGCACCGTCATTGACTTCTCTTCCCTGCCGCTGCCACCCGAGGTCAGGCTCGCGCTCGCCGATGCGTTCTGGAACCACTTCGGCGCGCGATCACCGCAGCAGATCCTGACGCGCTGGGCGTACGTCAGAGTCTTCATGCGCTTCGCGGTGTCCTGCGCGTCGCTCCAGAGCCTGGCCGATATCCATAATGGCCTGTTGATGCGCTACGTCGAGTGGCTGAACGCGCAGTGTCGCGCGAACGGCGAGCCATGGACCAAGTCGAGTCGCTCGAGCGCATACACGACGCTGAGGATGCTGCTGCAGTGGTTGGTGCGCTGCCGCCCGGGCGTTCTTGGCGATCTGCACTTCCCGTTCAACCCGTTTCCGTGGCGCAACCGGGACAGTAGGCGGATCCAGAAGCTTTGCGCACGCGATCTGCGCGCGATACTCAAAGCGTGCGAGCGTGACATCAAAGCACTGCGCGCTCTTCGTGAGCAAGGCGAGCGCGATCGCGCAGCCGTCGAGACCGAGGATTCCTCCCTCTCCTTCGGTGGACTACTCAAGACCATCGATGAGCGCTATAGCGGGATCGTGCCACCACACAAGGTGCTCAGCCGTGCCGGCCATCATCCGGTGCTGGTGGCGCTGTCACGCTACGGAGGCGCCAAAAAGGTAGAACCTTGCCTCTATCCGCGCGCGGAGTCGTTGCTACCCTACTACCTTGCGATTCTGATCCATGCGGCTGGCAACCCGGAACCCATTGCCGAGTTGTCGCGAGATTGTTTGCAACCGATTCCGCTGCTCGATGATCGGCAGTTACTCGTGTGGGCGAAGCGTCGGGCCGGCGCCATGCAGCGACGCTCGTTCCGCAGCACAGATCCGTTCGAGCCGCCCGCATTGGTGCAAGAGATCATCGAGTGGACACGCCGACTCTGCCCACACGCTCCCAAGGCCATTTGCGACCGATTGCTACTTTTCAAGGGGGCACACGGCATCAACGCTTGGTCGGCCGCAACGGCCAAGCACATCATCCGCAGAGATTTTTGCCCTCGGCATGGCTTGCCGTACTTCTCGCTTTCCTCGATTCGGCCCGGTGTGCTGAGCGCGTTCTATCGGGCCTCGGGAGACCTGCGGCAGGTCAAGGCGGTTGCCAACCACGAGCAGATCGGCACGACGGTTCGATACGTCGAGGCCCCTGAGGTGGAGGCGCAGCATCGCGTGCGCATTGCAGCTCTGCAGCGGGCCTTCCTCGGTCATATCAACCGCCGTCAGGCCGAGGCAGAACCGCTCCCGCCACAAGCCTTGCCGCTACGGTTGGCACCGACCGCCGTGCCTCGGGCTCCGGCCGTATCGATGTTCGGCTTTGACTGCGAGGATCCGCTCGCTGGTATCGCACCGGATACGCGGCCGGGTGAGCTTTGCACAAACTTTCTAGGCTGCTTTACATGCCCGAACGCGATCATCACGGACGATGCCGCTTCGCTCGCCCGCCTTCTGCAGGCGCGCGACCATTTGCGCGCCGCTTCAGGGCGGATACATCCGGCGCGCTGGCAGGCGATCTATGCGCCGCTGCTGCGTATCCTCGAGGAGGACATTCTGACGCGCTTTGCCGGCGGCGAGCTTGCCGCCGCGGCACACTTGCAGAGCAAGCAGCCACCGCTTCCGGAGCTTCGATGAGTGCCCGATCGGCTGCGGGAGCTGTCGCGCCCGCTGCGTCGTCCGGTGCTTGCGCAGAACGTGATTGGTTCCTGCGCGATTCCAGCTGGGATGATGTTCTGTGGATCTTCACACCAACCAACGCCCTGGAGCATGAACACGCGGCGCGGATCCGTTGGGATTTCGTTTTGCCCAGCGGCCGCCGATTCATCGATGCGTCGTTCGCTCCTCTGCTCGAGAGCGCAAGGAGACTCATCGCGCTTATCCGCACCCGTAGCCTCAGCACCGGCCTGCCCCAGCGCGCGAAGACGGTGGCAGGCTACTTTGGGTATTTGCGAGAGCTGGTGCGCTGGATGGACGCAGAGGGATTCTCGCGCTTTGCGGAGCTTGACGCGACCGCGCTGCTGCGTTTCCAGAGCGCGATCGCGCAGCGAACCAACCACAAGGGCTTGCCCGTGGAGCGCACTACGGTGCAGAAGTATCTGGATCTTCTGGTCTATCTGCGCCGGTATCGCTCCGAGGTAGGCGACGGCTTGAGCGTCGACCCCTGTCCTGGTCAGAGCACGGGCAGCATGGCCGGCGTTAGCGACGATAACCGCCGTACCTGGCCGTACACGCCTGAGCTGGTTGCCATAGCGCTCATCCAGGGCGCGATGGAGTTCCTCTCAAGCTGTTCCGTGGATCTCCTGCGCGCCCGAGAGATTTACGCGGGGACGGTCGCGGCGGTGCAACGGCGCGGGCACACCGAGGAAGTTTGGCGCCAGGCCGCCGCGCTTGCCCTTCAACGGATCACGCTCAGCACTGCCAAGGGGCCGCATACGATCCAGTCGGCGGCCGATCTCGCGCAGCTGCTCGACGTGCTCTACACGGCGTGCTTCATCGTCATCGTCTACCTCGTCGGGCCACGGGCAAGCGAGATTCTGCATCTGCAGGCGGGCTGTGTGCAGCCTGTTTCATCCCCAGAGCCGGCAGGCGGCGAGGGTCTGGCCATGATCGTGGGTGCGATCTTCAAGCGCGAGGCCGCATACCACGGCCGGCGTCACCAGTGGATCGCGCCGGCGCCGGCCGTGCATGCCGTCGCGGTACTCGAGGCACTCTCGGCGCCCCACCGCGCCCGTTCGGGCCGTCCAGAACTCTGGTTGCGCACGCGCGGTCATTATTTCGGCGCGACCGAGTGGCAAGCTGGCTGCTCGCTCCCATTGCGCGTTATGCGCAGCAGCGAGGCGCGCTTGCTCCTGCGCCGGTGCTGCAGCTGGTTCGACTTGCCGCTGCACCAAGGCCAGTGTTGGCGGCTCTCACCCCACCAGGGCCGCAAGACCTTTGTGCGCTTCGCAGCTCTGCGGGACCGTTCGGCCCTGTTCGCCCTGGCGCAACATCTCGGCCATCGTGAGCGGGGTATCACGGATCGGTGCTACGTTGGCACTGACTACCGGCTCAGCCGCGAGATCGATGAGGGCATTCTCGAGCAGTCCGTGTCCGCCTGGGAGCACATGTTGAGTACCCCGCAACTCGGTGGCCGCGCGGGCGCCGAGATCCTCGCCAAGCGGCCGCGATTCCGGGGCGCGCGCATGAAGCAGGATCTCAAGCGCTATGCGCGCATGTTGGTCGATTCCGGACTGACGCTGGGCGTCTGCGACTGGGGCTTCTGCGTCTACCGCCAGGAACATAGCGCCTGTCTGGGCAGCACGACCGGTCCCAACGCGCTGCGTCGTGAGCCATCCACCTGCGCCACTTGCCGCAACTTCGCTGTCTCGACGCAGCATCGCTCGTACTGGCTTGAACAAGCGCGCCGTCATGAGGGATTGCTCAACGAGCCCGACTTGCCCACGCAGACGTTGAAGATCGCGCGCGAACGCCTCAACGAAGCCCTTGCCATGGTGCGCTCGATCGACGGCGCCTCGGAGACCACATCCCGTGGCAGCCGCATCACCCGCTGAACGGCTAATGCAAGCCCTCGCGACCTTGACGGGGTCTGATCGCCATGATCGCGTGACGGTCAGCGCTTTGTGCCAGCTGGCGAATGTCTCCAGGAACTCTCTCTACCGATATCACACGGATATCCTGCGTGCGCTGCATGAACAGCAACGGTCGCCCGACTCCGGCGTCACCATCCGTCACCGCCCGCCCGACGATCAGCAAGCCGAGCTTATCAGTCTACGCCGTCAGACGACGAAGCTCGCGGCCTTGGTCGATCACTATTACTGCGCATATCGCGAGGCCCAGGCGCTATTGAGCCGCCGGGAGCAAGAACTTGCCGAGTTGCGGCGGCGGCTGGATTCCAAGCCCGCGAGTCTCGCTCGCTGAGGCACCGGAAGCATGTCCACCTTCCGCAAAGCAGCGGCCGAGTTCGGCCACTTGCGGCCGGTTGTCGCCCCAGAATATCCGGCGGAAAATTGACATTCCGATGGGATAATATTTGTCATGGGGATCCAGTACGCATGGCGTAGCGACGACCGGTACTATGCGACAGTCGTGAAGAATCAATATCGGCAGCTGCCGTTGCTCCTTCATTTGCGTTCGCAAGCGATCATCTTCTGGATCGCTTTTTCCGCCTTCACGCTGTCGTCGGCCCTGGGCTTTCGAACGAAATGGGTCTTACTGGGATTCATCACCGTTTTTGCCTGTGTCTTCCCGTTTTTGGTGAAACACGGAATTATTCTCAAGTACCGACTACGGCCTACGTTTGGTGCGGAGACCACTTTTAGAATGACAGAAAATGAAGTTGTAATTACTGGGCCTGGTGCGGGCAAATATCCGTGGACCGTTTATGAGCGCGCAGTTCGTTTTTTCCGATGGAATCCTGCTGGTCCGGAAAGGCGGCATCAGATGGTTGCCCGACGCCGCGCTGACAGAAGGAACCCCTGGCGACGCATTCGCGATCGTGCGAAATCACTTGCCGGTCCGCGAGCTACCTTGAAGGGTAGAGCCGATGTCGGCCTCGACGAAGGGGTTAGGTATCCCAAGAGCCGCCATTCGCCACCGGCAACCGTGGGTCATTACTCAGCTGTTTGGCGTCCCGCCTGCGAGCCGCGGTTATGTGGGGCTATTTTCGGTCGGATCTCGCTCCCGCCGCGGCGGGAGCGAGATCACTCCACATTTTAGAGAAGTCCCGATTCCGCAAATGAGATTGCGTCGCCGCCCGCGACGATGATGTGATC
>DASXYW010000069.1:0-22693 GCA_036502265.1 Steroidobacteraceae bacterium
AATGCCAAGGCTGCCGGCATCATCGGATTGGCGGTGATGTGCAGTCGGGTGCTTGGGCTGGCGCGCGAGGCGGTATGCGCCGCGCTGTTTGGCGGCGGTGGAGCGATGGACGCTTTCACCGCGGCCTTCCGCATTCCCAATCTGTTGCGCGATCTGTTTGCCGAGGGTGCGCTTTCTACCGCGTTCGTCACCACCTTCAGCAAAACCATCGCGCGCGGCGGCGACGATGCCGCCTGGCGGCTGGCCAACAAGGTGGCGACGTTGACGGCTATTGTGCTGAGTGCAATCTGCGTGGTCGGCATTGTCTTCTCGCCGCAGCTGGTCGCAGCGCTGGCGCCCGGCTTCGACGCCGATAAGGCGGCACTGACGGTCACGCTGACTCGCATCATGTTTCCATTCATCCTGCTAGTTTCGATCGCCGCCTTGGTGATGGGGATGCTCAATGCCAAGAACGTATTTGGCATGCCGGCCATGGCCTCGAGCTTCTTCAATATCGGCTCAATTGTCGGCGGGGTGCTGCTGGGGGCGTGGATGGATCCCCACTTCGGGCCACGGGCACTGGTCGGCCTGGCGATCGGCACGCTGATCGGCGGTGCGCTGCAGCTCGGTGTGCAGCTGCCGCGGCTAGGTCGGCTCGGGTACCACTTTCATCCGGATTTCGGTTGGCGCGATGCCGGTGTCAGCGCCATCCTGGCACTGATGGGGCCGTCGGTAATCGCCGCGAGCTCCACGCAGTTCAATGTCATGGTCAATTCGATGTTTGCCTCGACACTGGGCGACGGGCCGATCTTCTGGCTGTCGATTGCGTTCAGGCTCATGCAGCTGCCGCTTGGGCTATTCGGAGTCGCCCTCGGCACCGTGACGCTGCCACTGCTTTCGCGGCTGGTGGTCCGTGGCGAGATCGCTGCGTTTCGCTCCGAGCTGTCACGGGCAATGCGCCTGGCGTTCCTGCTGACGGTGCCGTCGGCGGTGGGACTGGTGATCCTGGCCGAGCCGATCATATCGGTGCTGTACCAGCGCGGACGGTTTGATGCATATCAGACCGCCCAGGCGGCCGGGGCATTGCGCTTCTATGCCGTGGGCCTGGCCAGCTACGCCGCCCTCAAGGTTCTGGTGAACGCGTTCTACGCGCTCGAACGGCGCAAGACGCCAATGGTGGTGGCCTTTATGGCGGTGGCGGTGAATCTGCTGCTCAACTGGATCTTCACATTTGAGCTCGGCTGGGGGCATCGCGGTCTGGCATTTTCCACCGGATGCGTCGCGACGTTCAACTTCCTGGTGCTCTACGCCCTGATGCATCATCGCCTGCGGCGACTGGAAACCAGGCGCATGGTCGTACTACTGATCAAGGTCGCGATCGCGTCCGCGGCCCTGGCCGCGGTGTGCTTCGGTTCGAAGCAATGGTTGCTGGCAGGCTGGGCGACACAAGCGCTGCTGCCCAAGCTCAGCTGGCTGCTGCTGACCATTGCAACCGCAACGATGGCATTCGCCGCTGTCGGGGTGGCGCTGCGGATCGAGGAGTTGCACCCGGTGCTGCAGGGGCTGAAGCGGCGTTTCAGCCGCCGCTGATCAATCCTTCAGGCGCGCTCGTAGGCGGGCGCATGGCCGCTCGACGAAGCGATGCATCAACCAGGCCAACGCCAGGGCGGCGGCTAGCGTCAGCACGGCGCGGACAATACCGGGCAGGGCGGGTAGCAGCGTCTCTATCGCAGCCAGAAGCACCTGGTGAATCAAATACAGGGAATAGGACAGCACGCCGATGAATGCGACTGGCTTCAGATTCAAAAACCGAAAAAGCAGCCACTGCGGGTAGCGGACGGCGGCAATGAACACGAACGTCAGGGCTGCGCCCTGGATGGTGTAGCGAAAGGTCTCGCGGAATACAGGTGCTCGATACACCACGCATAGCAGCAGCGCTGCGAACGCCGCCGGCAGGATCAAGTATTTCCACGGGCCAGTGCGGGGCTGCGAGCGATCAAACACCGGATTGTTCCATACCGCCAATGCGCAACCGAATAGGATTGAATCGAACCGCGTATCGGTTGCCAGGTAGGTTCGATCGCTGACCGAATGCAGCCAGAACACCAGCACGCATCGCCATGCGAGCACCGCCGCGCACATCGCCCACAACAGCAGCGCCTGGCGCGCGGGCGCCAGGCGCTGGCGGCACATGGCCATAAATATAAACGGAAACAGCAGATAAAAATGCTCCTCGACCGCGAGCGACCAGTAGACCCCGGTACCAGGAGCCACCCCGTCGTAGCCACGATCGATGAACCAGAAATTGGTGAAGTGCAGAAGCTGCGCTGTGACTGCCGGGGCGCGCAGTGTGCCGGCGGGGTACAGAGCGAGGCTCAGCAGCAGGGCAAATAGCAGGACCAGGTAGAACGGCGGCCAGATGCGCAAGATGCGGCGCAGCCAAAAGCGCCGCAGATTGACTCTGCCGTTGCGCTCGAATTCCGATCGCATCAGCGTGGTGATGAGAAATCCGCTGAGAAAGAAAAAGACTGTGACACCGAGTCCTCCCGGAACGATGTCCTCCCAGCCGACATGAGCGACGAATACCAGCAGGAAACTGACGGCGCGAATGCCGTCGAGCGACGGAATATGGCTCAGCGAGCGAGCACGGACAGTTGGCTCGTCAGTGGCGCCGTAGAGCGGGGCGGAATCGGCGGCCCGGGCTGCGGCGCCCCGGCGCGACAGATTTCTCAATAGCGCATCCTGCGCAGTGAAGTGGGGCTGATGCAGGCGATCTTACGGGGATTGCTGTCAACGCGGCGGATTCAATCGATTTATTACATAACGATTGAACGCGATACGAGTCACTGGAGCGGCTGCCTCAGGGCTTGGCGCACACCGCCTCTCCCTTGTCGAACACGATTCGCCAGGCATTCTCGGACTCTAGCCGCCATACCGAATTGAAGCGACCCACCACCTTGCCGTTCTCATAGACCGGGCCGGTGCTCAGTGCGAGCGTGCCCGAGGGGAGCACTTCAACGTGGTCCGGCGCCCACGAAAATGGCGCCTTGCGCCCATCGAAATAGGGCCGCCATTGCGCGGCGACCTCCACCGGGCCGTGGCGCACGGTACTGCCGCTGAAGAAGATCGCATCCGGGGACAAAAACGTCAGAAATGCCTTGAAGTCGCGATCGGCCATGGTCTTGGCAAACGCCTGCTCGGTGGCGATGACCTGCGCGACGGCCGTGGCGGTCGCCGTCCTGGCCGCATCAGGATTGGCGGCGGACTTCAGCGCCACCGCATTGTTGTTCGGCGCTGCGTGATTGGGGTGCGCGCCGCCGGCACAGCCGATCAGCATCGCGGCGGCGCTCACCGGTGCTAGCAGTTTGCTATAAGACACTTCTTAAGCCCTCCAAAAAAATCTCGTGGCGCTATGGTCCGTCGACCGGGGCCGGTTGTCGACAGCTAGAATCAGGGGGTGATCGTGTGGCATCAGAGCGAAATCGATATCGCAACACGCGGCCGCGGCTTTCATGAACTGACTGGGTCCGTGAAGCAGCAGTTGCGCGCCGCTAGCATGGCGGTCGGGCTGTGCCATCTTTTCCTGCAACACACCAGTGCCGGCCTGTGTATCACCGAAAACGCCGATCCCGAGGTACGACATGATCTGGAACGCTTCGCTCAGCGACTGGCGCCGGACGGCGACCCGTTATTTCATCACGATGCCGAGGGTCCGGACGACATGCCAGCTCACGTGCGTAGCCTGATGCTCGGCTATGAGCTCAGCGTGCCGATCCGGGCAGGGCAGCTGGCTTTAGGTACTTGGCAGGGCATTTATCTGTGGGAGCACCGTCTCGAGGCGATGCGTCGCACGATCATCGTTACGCTGTCGGGCGAGGCCTAAAGGCCGCCGTTGATTGACCACGCAGCACCTGCGCGGCACGCTTGTAACAGCATAGGGGAACTGTCATGGCGATATTCAACGACAAGGTGACCACCGCATTCGAGCTGCCCGGTCACCGAGTGGTGCAGAATCTCGGCGTGGTGCGCGGCATCATCGTGCGCTCGCGCAGCATTGTCGGCTCGATCGGCGCCGCGCTGCAGACGCTGTTCGGCGGCAACATCTCCCTCTACACGCAGCTGTGTGAGCGGGCGCGCGATGACGCTTACGAGCTGATGATCAAACACGCGCGTGAGATGGGCGCTACTGCAATCATCGGCGTGCGCTACGATGCCACCGAGATAGGTCCGGGCGTCACCGAGGTGCTGGCGTACGGTACGGCGGTCAAGATTGACCCGGCAACCTAGGGGAAACTCTGCGCACGGATCCGACGCCAGCGCCTCTGGCCAGGTGGTGGGCGGTACTGGGATTGAACCAGTGACCCCTGCCGTGTGAAAGCAGTGCTCTACCGCTGAGCTAACCGCCCGCTGTGCGATCGGGCGCGAGAGTGTAAGCGGCGGGCCGTGGCGAATCAATCGCAGCGCCGGTACGATGCGCGACCCGTTTGCACCAACGAGCCTCACGCAGCCACGATTTTCTATTTATGAGTGTCGTCACCCGTTTTGCACCCAGTCCGACCGGGTTGCTGCACATTGGCGGCGTGCGTACGGCCTTGTTTTCGTGGCTGCACGCGCGCCACTACGGCGGCAAATTCATATTGCGAGTTGAGGACACCGACCGCGAGCGCTCCACCGAGGAGGCCGTGCGCGTGATCCTTGACGGGATGCAATGGCTCGAGCTCGGGGCCGACGAGGGTCCCTATTTCCAGTCGCAGCGCTACGACCGTTACCACGCCGTAATCGCGCAGATGATCGAGCGCGGCCAGGCATATCGTTGCTATTGCAGCCGCGAGGAACTGGAGGCGATGCGCCAGCAGCAGGTGGCGCGCAAACAGAAGCCGCGCTATGAGGGTCGTTGCCGCGAGCGGCGCGACTTGCCGTCGGGCCCGGCAGCGATTCGATTCAAGAATCCGCTCGACGGTGAGGTCGTGGTCGACGATCTGGTCCACGGGCGGGTCGTATTCCACAACCGGGAGCTCGATGATCTGATCATTCAGCGCTCGGATGGCAATCCGACCTACAACTTCTGCGTGGTGGTGGACGACATGGACATGGGCGTCACCGACGTGATTCGCGGCGATGATCATCTGAACAACACGCCGCGGCAGTTGAACATGCTGCAGGCGCTGGGAGCCACGGCACCGCGCTACGCTCACGTACCGATGATTCTTGGACCGGACGGCGCCAAGCTATCCAAACGCCACGGCGCGGTAAGCGTGCTGCAATACCAGCAGGAGGGCTTCCTGCCAGATGCCTTGCTGAACTACCTGGTCCGGCTCGGCTGGTCGCACGGAGATCAGGAGGTGTTCACCCGCGAGCAGATGATCTCCGAGTTCGATATCAAAGACGTCAACAAGGCCGCAGCGGCCTTCGATCCCGAGAAGCTCTTATGGCTGAACCAGCAGCACATCATGCGCGCACCGCTGGCGGTGCTCGCAGTGGCGCTGCGTTCGCGCCTGGCTGCGCTCGGCCTCAAGGTTGACGATCAGCGCCTGCTCGAGGGCGTCGCCAATGCGCAACGAGAGCGCGCGCGGACTCTGAACGAGATGGCGGATAACAGCTTGTTTTTCTTCCGCACAGTGGACAGCTACGATGAAAAGGCCGCACGCAAGAGTCTGACTGCCGAGAGCCAACCTGTGTTGCAGGCTTTACAGGTGGGCTTTCAGGACCTGCGCAACTGGGACGCCGCGTCGGTGCACGAAGTCATCACGGCGGTCGCCCAGCGCTTTGGTGTGGCCCTGGGAAAGGTGGCTCAGCCACTGCGGGTGGCCGTGTCGGGCGGAGCGGTGTCGCCGCCGATTGACATTACGGTCGCGCTGCTCGGCCGGACGATTACCTGCGAGCGCATCGAGCATGCCCTGCACTGGACTCCAACGGTTTAGTTGTTGACAGAATTCATGGGCTTGCGTACCGTCGCGCCCCTTCAGTGGGGCTATAGCTCAGCTGGGAGAGCGCTTGCATGGCATGCAAGAGGTCGGCGGTTCGATCCCGCCTAGCTCCACCACCTTCGCACTGGCCGTCTCGATTGTCCCCATCGTCTAGAGGCCCAGGACATCGCCCTTTCACGGCGGTAACAGGGGTTCGAATCCCCTTGGGGACGCCATGCCATTAGCCCGTCGCCGGCCTCGGTCGCATCTCGTCGCTGCCCGTTTGAATGTTATGTTCCGGTGCGGCGTTCCGCCGCGATTTGCGACCGAGTCGAGCGATGCACGCCAGGTGGATTAAGTAAAAGCTATCGGCAAGAATTGCGGCTGGCGGCAGCTATCGGGGTCGTCGGGGCACCGATTGGCGGCCTGTACTAGAATCCTGACTAGTTCGATTGCGCCGGCTGGGCGGGCGTCATGGGGAGACCACTGTGAACGATCGTCGATACCGGCTGAGGGGTCCTTCGCAGATCGGGGGCTGCCGCCAAGCGCCACGATGGCGGTGGCTTTGTTTGACGGTAATGCTCGCGGCGCCCGTATCGGCTTTCGCCGAGCTGGTCATGCTGGTGTCCGGGGACACCCAGTACGAGTACAACAGCAACGTGTTCGACCTGCAGAGGGGCTTCCTCACGCCATTTGGAGGCACCAATTTAGGCGATTCCGATATCGCCTACGGCGGCAAACTTGATGCCAGTTATCTGCTGAGCCAGCAGCAGTTTTACCTGACCGTGCAGGGTAACGAGTACCACTACAACCGCTTCACCGAACTCGACCACAGTGACTTCACCTTTGATGCGGGCTGGGACTGGCGCTTCGGACGTTTGTGGGACGGCGTATTCGACGTAACACGCATCCGCAGCATGGTGTCGTTCTGGAACGTGGTTGGGACTTCGCTGGTGATCCAGACCGAACAGCGCGAGACCGCCCGAGTCGGGCTACAGTTCACGCCGGACTGGCGCACCGAACTGACCGGTCTCACGCGCAAGATCGACCAGCCGCAGCTTGCGGCGCCTGATCTGAGCCTGACCGAATCCTCCGGTGAGGGTGCGATCAAGTACACCGGTACTGCCGGTGTAACCGCCGGCGTAGCGGCCACTTACCTGAAGGGCGACTTCAGCGATGTGGCTCCCGGGATATTCGCGCCCTCATACCGACAGACCTCCGGCGCCTTGACCGCGACCGATCAGATCACCGACAAGTCGACCTTCCGCGGCCTCATCGGCTATACGCGCCGTACATCCGATACCGGCTTCAACAACATCAGCGGCGTGACCGGCGAGCTGGATTACAAACGCCAACTGACCGGCAAGACCTCGGCCGAGATCGATCTAACGCGCGCGATCAATGCCTATTTGACCAACGACGCATCGGAGATCGACAGCATCGCTGCGCTGAATGTCAATTGGCAGGCGACCTACAAGATCGGTGTGGTGCTGGCCTATTCGTATACCTATCGGCAGCTGCCCGGACAGGGTGCGGTATTGCTGGCGGGTGCGGTTGTTACCAATGGCACCGAGCGGACCGACAAGCTCAACACGGTCGGGCTGACGGTAACCTATGATCCGGTGCCGTGGCTGGTACTCAAGCCATACGTCAATTATCAAACCCGCTCGGCCGAGAACTTCGCGGGTGGCGATTTCAATTCGACCATTGTCGGAATTCAATTTGCGCTGCAGTGGCAGCGCGGAGTGATCCCGCAGCGAACGCCACTGTATCAATAGTCCGAGCACTGGACGGCAGGGTTACTCGCCGGCGCGCTCTCGCCACCACTGCGCCGTCTGCTGCAGACCCTCGTCGAGCGCCGTCCAGCGCAGTAGCAGCAACTGCTCGGCTCGCGCCACATCCAGCCGTATCTCCTGCTGACACAAGCGCAGCAGCGACGGCGGAATCGGCTCGGGTAGCGATAGGCGCCTCAGACCGGCTTTCTTGACGACGATCTCGGCGATCTTCAGCGGCGGGGCCAGTAGCTTGGTCTCGATCTGCAGTCGACGTCGTCCGAGGCGGCGCACCGGCACGGCGCCAAGCGCGCGGGCGAAGCGGATGAGATAGTCATTCCAGGTCGGCGGAGCGGCCATCGACAGATTGAACACCTGGCCCTGCAGCCCGGGCCGCTTGAGACACTCGAGGACGGCGCGCGTCACATCATCGACGTATAGCAGATTGCAACAGCCATCGCCGAGCGCGCCGAGGTCGCCGAGGCGTCGCGCGAACAGCCAGCGTGCGATGCGCTCGGACCACTGCCGACTGTGCGGTCCATAGACGATGCCTGGCCGCAACAGCACCGCCTGACTGTACGTGGCGAACTCTTTTTCGGCGCCGATTTTGGCCTGCGCATACGGATCCAGTCCGCGCAGCGGCGCGGATTCGGACGTAAGGCCGCTGACCGCGCCGTACACTGCCATGCTGCTCAGCTGCACCAGGCGGGGCGGCCGGGTCTGCCGGAGCGCGGCACCGACCAGCGCGCGCGCGCCATCAACGATGGTCTGCGCGTTGCCGGCAACGCAGTTGACCGCGGCGTCCACCTGCCCGAGCGCCTGCGCCAGTGCACTCTCGTCGGTCGCATCGAAGCACATGCGCGCGACCTGACGGCTAGCGTGGCTGGCATCGACGGCGGCGGGGCGGCGCCCGCTGGCCACCGGTTCGGCCCAGTCGGTTGTCGCCAGCGCCTGCACCAGACGTGCGCCGATGAAGCCGTCGGCGCCGAGCACCAGTACCCGCATGCTCACGCGGAAACGCCGTCCGCAAGCGCGGCGTGCCGCCGAACGCGCATCGGCGTGCTATCTTCCAGCGCATTCGCTCCGCCGGCTCGCACCAGCCAGCGCAGGTGAGCGGCCAGCCGCAGCGCCAGCGCCACCACCGACAGCGTCGGATTTGCCTGGCTCGAGGTGGGAAAGGTGGCGGCGCTGGCAATGAAAAGATTGTCCACGCCGTGTACGCGGCAGTTGGCATCCACCACGCTGGAGCGCACGTCCGCGCCCATGCGCGCCGTGCCGATATGATGGCCGCCATAGGCGCCGTAGCGGATCATCTCGGCCTCCACCGCCATCGGATCGTAGTCCAGCGCGCCTACGCCGCTGCCACGAAGTTCCTGTGCCAGCAGGGCGATCGAGCGCTGCACGGTGTCCACGTCAGCCGCGCTGTAGCGCCAGTCAACGTGCAGGCGCGGCATCCCCAGCGCGTCGCAGCCGTCGCCGAGGCGCACGCGGCTGGCAGTCGAAGGCTGCTGCTCGGCGTGAAAATCGATGCTGTAGAGATTGGCCTTGGATCGCACGATGATCGACGGAAACTTGCGCTCCGCGAGCTTTCGGTCGCGCAGCATGTGCCACGCGAACGCCACCGCGTCGAACGGTGCGCTGGCGACGTTGCCCACATGGCGCAGCCAGCTGCCCAGCGCACCATGCTCGTCGCCATGCAGGCGCATGGCGTACTCGTACGGAATCAGCGGTTTTGCCAGATAGAGCAGGGACAAAATGGAGCTGCGGTGCGCCGGATCGGTGATGCGAGGGTGGTGCAGGCGAGCGACGAAATTGCCCAGTCGCTGCTGGCGCTGCGCTTCCGGTCGCAGTGCGAAACGCCTGCGGCAGTACACGCCGTCATCGGAGGTCTCATAGCCATGAAACACCGCGGCCGGCGGCTTGTGGATTTGCAGTGCGCCGATCGTGCCGGCCAGATGGCACATGTAGTAGCGGCCGACCGCATCGTTGGAGTTGCCTATGCCGCCGGCCTGCACGTCACGGCTGGCCAGCAACAGGCGCGGTACTTCCAGACCGCCCGTGGCCAGCACCATGCAGCTGGCCTGGGCCCGCAGATGTTTGCCTGTCAGAGTGCGAGCGTCCAGCGCCTCGACCCGATCGCCCTGGGTGCGCAAGCGGATCGCGGTCACGTTGGCGTGCAGCACCACCGTGATGTTGGCGGCGGCGCGCAGCCGGTGAGCATAGCGGACGCCGAAGTCAGTCGGGCAACTGAAGCGCTCAAGCGTATCGCTGCTGAAGACATTGCTGTAAAACCCGTCGATGATCGGACGGCCTCCGGCGGGGAATGCCGCAGCAGCCGTGTAGCTGAAGTCTCCCGCCTCACACAGCTGATTGGCTGCCGGGTAGAAAGGCAGCAGGGCATCACGTCCGATCGGCCAGCCGCTGTGCGCGACGTAATCGCGCGGCTCGAAATCGATCGCATCGAGCGGCATGCAGCGCCCGCCCCAGATCGTCGTGGTGCCGCCGAAGCGCCGTTGCCGATACCGGTCCGGCGGGCTGTGAAGTCTCTGGTCCTCGACTGCACCGGCGTACAGCGCTTGCGTGGCGGCTTCTTCCTCGAGCGCGCCTGACTCGAGCAAAAGCACCTCGATGCCGCTGCCCAAAAACTGCAGAGCCATGCTGATGCCGGCCGCCCCGGCACCGACGATGCAGATGTCGGATCGCAACAGCTGACCGTCAGGAAGATTGTCGGCATCCAAAATCATGATAGCTTTGTGGATTCTAGTGGATTGCGGGAATCGAAGCAGTGCCTACGTCACTGACGCTGCGCCTGGACGACTACGAACTGGACGAGTTTGTATCGCTGGCGTCCAACTACGGCGACACTCGCTTCGATTACGTCGTGACCCCCAACGTCGATCACATCATCCGCTATTACGATGATGCGCAGTTCCGTGAGCTCTACGCTCACGCCGCTTGGGTGCTGCTGGATAGCCGCCTGATGGCCCGCATCCTTAATGTGACCCGGGCCCTGCGACCGCGGGTGTGCCCGGGCAGCGACCTGACGGCGCGCCTGTTTTCGCTGATGGCGCCGCGGGATCGCATCGTGCTGATCGGCTCGGGTGCCGAGCAGGCGCAACGACTCGCGCAACGCTACGGGCTCCAGGACCTGCGGCATTTCAGTCCGCCGATGGGATTCATCCGCGATCCGGCCGCAATCGAGCAGACACTACACTTCATCGAGACGCATGCTCCATTTCGCTTCTGTTTTCTCGCCGTCGGCAGCCCGCAGCAGGAGATCCTTGCGCGCCGTCTGCAGCAGCGCGGCACGGCGCATGGATTGGCGCTGTGCATCGGTGCGTCGGTCAATTTTCTGACCGGCGTGGAGCTGCGCGCACCGCGCTGGATGCAGCTGCTGAACCTGGAGTGGCTGTACCGATTGCTGCAGGACCCGCGGCGACTGGCCCGGCGTTACCTGGTGCGTGGCCCGCGCATCTTTGTACTGTTGCCGCGGCTGCGCTTCGAGCTGCGGCGCTCTACAGCCGCAAGCGGCAAAACAGCGTCTCAGGCACGCAGCGAATGATCCACATGATTGGGCGCCAGAACCAAGGCGTATAAATGACCGATGGCCCGCTGCTGATGGCGCGAACGATGTCAGTCGCCACTCGCTGAGGCGTGGCCCACAATGCTCCCTTGCTGAAGGCGGCGGTCATCGGGGTGCTGACAAAGCCGGGCTTGATCGTCACGACACGCACCCCTTTGGGGTACAGGCGCTGGCGCAGGCCGCTGGTAAAGGCGGTCAGCGCGGCTTTGGCGGAACCGTATACGTAATTGGACTGGCGGCCGCGGTCTCCGGCCACCGAGGAAATCACTGCGATCACGCCGCGACCCTGGGCTTCGAACTGATTCGCCAGCTCGGTGCACAGCGCCATGACCGACACCGCGTTGACGTCGAATTGCTCGCGCAGCTGGTCGATGGAGCGCTGGCAGGCGTACTGATCCGACAGCGTACCGTGCGCGATCAGCGCAGCATCGAGTCCGCCGAGGCGCGCGCTCGTGGCTTGAAGCAGTTGCGCAATTCCGTCGAACGAGCGCGCATCGAATATGTACGTCTCTGCGGTATGCGCGCCGCGAACCTTCAGATCCTGCGCGATTGCCTGCAGGCGCGGCGCGCTACGACCCGCGAGCATCAAAGCCGCGCCGCGCGCGGCCAATAAGCGCGCCGTGGCCTCGGCGATGGCCGAGGCAGCGCCAACGATCAGAATCCGTTGCATCACGGGCTCCTTGTCACTCGCCGCCAGAACGAGGAGGAGAATTCTGGGTCGACGAATCTGGTCAGCTCATTCCAGGCTGGGAAATACTGCTGGAAGGACTGCGCCGACATGCGCGCATCCTTGGCCGGGTAGACCGCGCCGCCGGCACTGCGGGTTATGCCGTCCAACCGCTCGAGTAATTGCAGCGTCGGCGTGCCGCGATTGGGGAAGTCCAGTGCCAGAGTGAACCCGGGCCGCGGAAACGATAACAGCCCGCGCGGCGTCTGAGTGCCGAATTGCTTCAGCACCACCAGGAATGATCCCTGCCGCGATCGGGCGATTAGCTGCAGCATTTCCGGCAGCGCCTCGAGCGCCTCGGTCGTCGGCAACACGCACTGGTACTGGAAGAAGCCTTGCGGACCATACAGGCGATTCCATTCCAGCAGCCGGTCGAGCGGAAACAGAAACGGCGGGTAGTGCCACAGCGCACGCTGCTGCTGTGCCGCGGGGCGATGGTAATACAGTTCGTTGAACAGCCGCACCGACAAGCCAGTGACCGGAGATACCGGTGGCGTCAGTGGAAAGCGCAGCGAACGCACGCGCGGCGGCGTGGCGGCGCAGGCGGCGTGATTGCCGCGCATGAATACGCCGCGACCTAGCCGGCTGCCGGTGGCTGCGCAGTCGAGCCAGGCGACGGTGTATTCGAATTCGGCATCGGATTGGGGCACCAGCGCGAAGAACTCCTGCAAATTGCCGAAGCGCTGACTATCACCGGCAATCCATTCACCGGGCACCCGGCGCATCTGCAGCCGCGCGGTACTGATCATGCCGGTCAATCCCAGACCGCCGATGGTAGCCGCGAACCATTCTGGATTGTGATCCGCCGAACACGACAGCGTTTGGCCGTCGGAGCGGAGCAATTCGAACGACAGCACGTGGTGTCCAAAGCTGCCGGCTCGATGATGGTTTTTGCCGTGCACGTCGTTGGCGATCGCGCCACCTACGGTGACCAGCGCCGTGCCTGGAGTTACCGGCGGAAACCAGCCATGCGGCAGTGTCAGAGCGATGATCTCGCTCAGAAGTACGCCGGCCTCGCATTCGAGGATGCCGCTTTCAGGGTCAAAGCTAACGAAGCGGTCCAGACCACGGGCGGCCAGCAAGGTGCCGCCGGTATTCAAGCATACATCGCCGTAGCTGCGGCCATTGCCGAACACCAGCATCGGCGCGGCCTGCGGCAACGGCTCAAAACGGCTCGTGATCGAAACGATGCGCTGCTCGGTTCGCGGCCAGCGGCCCCAGGAAACACCGGTGGGCATCGAGGTGATTCTAGACTGCCAACAACACGATCAACCCGAGCAGGCCGAGCACCAGCAAGCTCGTGCGATCGCGCAACGCAAATACCACGGGGTCGTCGTGCATGTGGCCGCGCGTGGTGAGCATCCACATCCGGCTGATCCAGAACAGCATCAGCGGACAGGTCAGCCACATGGTCTTATGATGATGATACAGCGCGACCGAATCGGCACTGTTGATATACAGCGCGATGACCACCACCGCGCAGTATCCGGAGGCGGTGCCCAAGTTCATCACTAGAGCCAGATCGTCGGGGCCGTAGCCGCGGCCGTGTCCGACCAGCTTTCCGGCCTTGCGTGCGTCGTAAAGTTCGGCGAAGCGCTTGAGGAATCCCAAGCTTAGGAACAGGAACACGGAATAGGCCAGCATCCAGAACGATAATGAAATACCAGTGGCGACTGATCCGGCAATGATGCGCAGAGTGTACAGGCCGGCGAGGGTCATCACATCGACCAGAGCGACGCGCTTTAGGCGCAGCGAGTAAGCCCACGTGGCCACGTAGTAGCAAGCCAGTGTCAGCAGGTACAGCGGTCCAATGCTCGCGGCCAGCGCAGCGGCGCACAGCAACAGTATGACGGCTGCGAATTCGCCGCTGCGCACCGACAGCAAGGCGGCGGCAAACGGCCGATGGCGCTTGCGCGGGTGCTCGCGGTCAGCGGTCAGGTCAAACAGATCATTGGTCACGTAGACGCTGGAGGCGCAACAGCCAAATGCGGCGAATGCCAGCGCCGACTTCACCAGCACCTCGGGGTCGCTCACGCGATGAGCCAACAGCGACGGCAGGAACACCAGCGCATTCTTGACCCATTGATGCAGCCGAATTGCCTTGATCCAGGTTCGCAGCGTCGGGCGTGGCGGGCTGAATATCCGGGTCACCTCGGTCCTGCGGCCCACGCGCTCGCTGAGCGAGCGCTCGCCCACGACCAATGCCGATCGGGACGCTTCCCACACCAGCAGATCGGCCGGGTCGCTGCCGGCATAGTCAAAGCCGTGGGTGCCAAAGCGCTCCACCAGCGCGCGCCGCTTGCGCTCAGCTGCTGAGCCATCGCCTGCGGTGTCCGCGACCTGCTCGAACAGGCCGAGGTGGTTAGCGACTTGTTCGGCCAGTTGCAACTCGCCGTCGGCCACCAACACCAGGCGCCGTCCGTGCGCGTGCTGCTCGCGTAACCAGCGCAGCAACTCACCGTTGAACGGCAGGTGGCCGCCTTCGTCCTGCGGCAGCGCGCCGATGCCGGGTCTGCCTCGTTGCCAAAGACGCCACAGCCAGCCCAGGAGCGGCGGGGATTGCTTAAAGGTCCTGAGCCAGCGTTCCTGCCGCAGATCGGCCGGGGTCAGCGTACCGACCAGGTCGACGCACAGTGGAACCGCATCGGCATTCATGACACCGGCTCGAATCCCACGTTCCGCGGCCGAAGCTCAACCGTCACCGCGGCGATCATGCCGATGACCACCGCAAACCAAAGGGTCGCGATCCGGCACAGCAGGGTGGCGATCAGCGCCGCCCGCAGCGGTGCGCCCTGCGCCACCAGAAGCGTCGTCATCACCAGTTCCATTCCGCCCAATCCCGCCGGAAGAAAGAACGCGGCCGTGCCCGCCAGCACCGCCAGCGCATAGATACCGAGAGCGGTCAGGACGGTCACCTGGATGTCCAATCCCTGACAGATCAGGTAGAAGCCCAGACCCTCGCAACCCCACGATACCATGCCAGCCATTGCACCCAGGATCAGCAGCCGCGGCTGCAACAGTGCGCGCGAGGAGTGCAGCAGATTGGCCGCCGCATGCAGCAGCCTGGCTATGCGCGGCCGACGCAGCCGCTGGCTGAAGCGCTCGATGACATCCGGCACCGCCTTGATCGTGGCACACCAGGCGAGCCCCAGGACCAGTGTCAGCGCGCCGGCCACCAACGGTCGATAGGCCGGCCGCTCCGAGACGATCAGACTGGCAAGCACAACCATCGCCAGCAGGTCCTGCAGGCGTTCGACGAACAGCGCAGCGATGCTTTGCGAATAGGTCACGCCATAGCCACGCAGGTAAAGCGAGCGTACCGCCTCACCGGCTTTGGCCGGGCTGACGGTGAAGGCAAATCCGCTGAGGTAGTAGAGCAGGTGGCGCCAGAACGGCAGTTCATGTCCCAGCCGCATCAGAAATGTGCGCCAGCGCTCGAAGCGCACCGCGTAGTTGGCGACTGAAAGACCCAACACCAGCGCGCAGCCGAGCCACGCCAGCTGCTGAAGCGCGGCCACGATGCGTGCCGAGTCGACTGCGTACGCCCCGCCCAGGTACACCAGGGTCGCCACTGCGGCAACGGCAATGAGTGCTCGGCGCTTGCTCCTGGTCGCAACGCCTGCTTCCTGCGCCAAATGTGCGGCCTCTTGATCTATCGCTGCGGTTTCGCGCGAGCCGAGCCTAGACTATCATCAGGCGTCGGCCGAATTGGTGCGCAACGTCACACGACGCCGCAGCCGATTCGACTACCCTTGGCAGACCCAAAATGTCGCGGCGCCCCGTCACAGAAGTGACATTAACCTAATCGCTTTGGATCATGCGTCGATTCGAGAAACATTCGCAGCAAAACGTGCCGCCAACACCCGCGAGCGCAACCGCCGGCGCCGATCCGGGCTGGCTGGTGGACACCCGATATCAGAAGCTGATGACGCTGCTAATTCTCGTGTTGATGTTTTACATGGCGATTCCGGCCACGGTATTCCATCCGCGCGTCAACAACGACATTCTCCCCCCGAGCATGTTCCTGCGCACTTTGAAGGTAACCCTGCTGTGCGCAGGACTGCTGATAGTGGTTTGGCGGCATCATTTTGCCCTGCTGCTGGCGCGTGAGGTCAATAAGTTCTTCATTGCATACCTGGCACTGATACTAACCAGTGTCGTTTGGTCGATCGAACCCGGTATTACCGTGACCAGGTTCGTGGCGGTGCTAACGGTGTGTCTGATCTGCGGCGGCTGCGTGATGGCCGGCTGGCACGACAAACGCTTTCAGCAAATCGTACGTACGGCGTTCACCATGCTGATGATCGGCTCGTTGATCTTCGGGCTGATAGCGCCCGAGCTTGCGAAAGAGCAGGGCACCGGTATCTCACTCGAGGGCGCATGGCGTGGGCTGCTTGGTCAGAAGAACGGCCTCGGCCACGCCTCAAGCATCGCGGTATTCTTCTGGGTACACGGCTGGCTTGCACGCGAAGTGCGTTTCTGGAAATTCGCCATCGGCTTCGGTGTTTCGGCTACGTGTTTGCTGCTATCTCACAGCTCGACTGCGCTGATGTCGGCAACCTTTTCGGTCATGCTGCTGTTTCTGTTACTTCGTGCACCAAAGCAGAAGCGGCACTACATGTCGTTCATCGTTGCGATCTTCGTATCGCTGATCCTACTGTACTCTCTGGCGGTGCTGGATATCTTCCCCGGTCTGGACTTCCTGCTGCAGCCAATCATCGATTTCACCGGCAAAGACAACACCTTTTCCGGCCGTACCCAGATCTGGGCCGTGATTCGCGAGCACATCCGCCTGGCACCAATCCTTGGCACCGGCTACGGAGCCTATTGGATCGGCCCGCTGCCGCAATCGCCTTCCTCGGTGTTCCTCAGCAAGCAATCCAACTTCTATCCGACCGAGGCTCACAACGGCTACCTCGATATCATCAACGACCTTGGGTTTGTGGGCTTGAGTTTCCTGCTGGGCTATTTGGTGGTGTTTTTGCGCCAATCTTTGGCACTGATGAAGTTCAACTACACGCAGGCTGCGCTGTTCGTGGCGCTACTGTTCGAGGAACTGATCAACAACCTGACCGAAAGTGACTGGTTGTCCTCAAACGCCTTCAGCTTTTCGGTGACTACGCTCGCGACCTTTGCGCTGGCCCGGGCGCTGCTCGAACACCGCTGGCAGATGCAGGCGCAGGCACAGACACTGACCGAAGCACGGGCGGCATCGTACCAGCCCAGGCGGCCGGCGCAGCGCTGGCGAGCTACCTCGAGCGGAAATGTCAGATAGCGGTCGGTCGCCGGCGGTGGCCGGCGCGCCGAGCCCCCCGCAGTCGACGCCTGCACCGGCGCCCGCTGCGGCGCGCGAGGGCCGGCTCGCCTTCGTGCACGGGCTGCGTGGCATCGCCGCGATGGCCGTCGCGTTGTTTCATTGCTATGACTCGACGCCGGTCTCACAGCGCGTGGTTTCGACGGTGTCATCGACGGTCGACGGCGCCATGCAGCTGGGATTCCTGGGCGTCGATCTGTTTTTCGTCATCAGCGGCTTTGTAATCTCGTTGACGTTGTACGGGCGGTTGTCCACGGCGGGCGAATGGGGCCGATTCTTCGTGCGCCGTCAGCTGCGTCTGGATCCGCCGTACTGGACCGCGATCGCAATGTCGATCGTTTCCGCCCTGATGGTCAATCATCTGCGGCCAGGCACCGGCGCGCCGGTCCCAAGCGTTGGAGACGTGGTCGCGCACGTCTTCTATCTTCAGGACTTTCTTGGAATCAAGGACATCGTCGGTGTGTTCTGGACGCTGTGTCTGGAGATCCAGTTCTATCTGTTCTTCGGCGCCGTGGTACTGCTGTTTGACAGATCGGCGCTGTCGGGCCGCGCCTTCGGCTGGATTATGCTGCCGCTGTACCTGATCTCGATCGCATGCTTCTGGGATTTGCTGCCAAATGTGCCGGGGCTTTTTCTGTGGCGCTGGTTCGAATTCTTTACCGGCGTAGTGCTGTTTCTGTTCTGGCGCCGGCAGATCGGCGGCGCCCAGCTGGCGGCCTATCTCGTGGCGCCTCTGGCGATCACGCTCGTCAATCCGGCCTCCGACAATGGCATCGCGCAGGTAACTTCAATCACGTTGGTGTTGATCGCGCTGCTGTTCGTGCTCGCGGTGCGAACCGGCGGACTGCGCTCCTGGCTCGACCGCCCGCTGCTGATATACCTGGGTAACATTTCGTACAGCCTGTACCTGATGCACGCCGTGGTTGGGATTCGCCTGCTGAAACTGGTGGTGCGCCCGGACGCCTCGGCCGCCGAGGCGTGGGCGCTGTACGTGATGGCACTGTTGCTGTCGATCGGGGCGTCGGATGTCATCTTTCGCCTGATCGAACGCCCGAGCATGAAACTGAGCCATCACATGAGATGGCGCAGTGCAACATAGCGTCTGCGCGTTTTGGGGGCCCGGTGAGACCCGTGTCCCAGTCCGCTCGGTCACGCCCAGTAGAATGGAAGGTCACGCATTCCGCTGCACCCAGTGCGGGAGTCCGGGCAGGTAGCATGGTGACCGTGGCAGAAACGGGCGAGCGACGATCACCGGACGCGCGCGAGTCTTCCATTGTCGACACGATCGACGTCATGCCCGCGCACGGTGCGACGCGCCTGCTTGCGACGGTGGCGCCCTACATTGCCGTGCTGGCGCTCGGGGTTGGAGTGTGGTTGCGGGTGGTGGCGCTTGCTCGCGAGGGCTTCTGGCTGGACGAGATTTTCAGCGCTTCATTTTCCAACCTGTCGTTAACCAACACTTTGCTCGCGGTGCTGATGCTGGATGTGCATCCGCCGTTGTACTACCTGCAGCTTAATCTGTGGGGTCGGTTCGGTCACGGCGATGCGTGGCTGTTGATGAATTCCGTGGCTTGGAGCACCGCCGCGATGCTCGCGGCCTACTACGGCACCCGACATCGATTTGGAGCCTTGGCCGGACTACTCGCGCTAGCCGTCTGTGCCGTATTGGGCGGTGAGATCTACTTCGCCCATGAGCTGCGCATGTACCCGATGGCAAGCTGCCTGGCGGTGTTGAGCTGGATTGCGGCGGATCGCGTACGGAATGATTACCGTTTTGTTGCTGCCATACCGCTGATCCTCATTCTGGCGCTGTTGGGTGCCATTCATAGCGCCAGCATGATCGGCGCCACCGCAGCCTTGCTATACATTCTGCCGACGAGCGACCGACTGGCGATCCGGCGGCGACTCTCAACGTGGCTGGCCATCTGCGCTGCGGTAGCGTGCAGCTACGTTCCATGGGTGATCAATGCCGCTTCGCGCGACCCGGTCCTGCATGCCACGTTGCCGTCAAAGCCGGCGTTGATTGAGACCATTGCCGGCTGGCTGATCGGCTACGGGACAGTCGCACTGCCCTCGTGGGTACCAATCGGTGCCGCGATGTTTCTGACGCTTGGGTTGTACGCCGCTGCGCTCGTCAATGCGCGAGTGTGCCGAATCGTGCTGTGCTATCTGGTGTGGCCGCTGGTATTCGCCGCCGTGCTGTCGGTGACGGTGCAGCCGATCTGGCTGGATCGCACCTTCGCCTTCTGTGCGCCGTTTGTCGCGATTGCGTTTGGCACCGCGGTGGCGGTCGGACTGGAAGCGGCTGCGAACTCCGCCCACCGGGGCCTGGTACCCGCATACCTGGCGGTATTTTGCGCGCTGGTGATCGCGGGCGGCTTCCTGGCCTACCAGCAATCGGCCACGCCAAACAAACCCGATCACTACCGCGCGCTTGCGCGCTACCTGGCTGCCAACGCGGCAGCCCACGAACGCATCTACGCTCCGCGAGATGTCGACTTCTGGGGCCTGAACCGCTACCTGATAGGACCAGACTGGGGCAGCATCCTTCAGTACCAGGACCCCACAACCTTGCAGCATCGCAAGCGCTGGCGCTGGTTGTACGCTCGCCTGGGTGCAAGCGAACTCGAGCGCCTCGGCGCGATGCCCGTGTCGCGGCGTTACGATGGCTTTCGGCTGCCGATATTCGTCGGCGAGTCGCCACTGCCGCAGCAGCCGACCGTAACCGGCGAATGGCTGGTGACCGTTGAGGGCGCGCCGCCGCCACCGCCCGATGATTCGCACTTGTGTGTAACCAAGTATCCCGCGCCAATCAGATTCGGCCGCCTCGAGCTTTATCACTGGAGCTGCCCATCGGGCGGAAACGGTTGAGTGTGCTCCCGTATGCCTAACGGCCCGGGGCGAGGCGCCGGATTGATCGCCACGGCTCTGGCCATGTTCCTATGCGCGCCGCTTGGGGCCGCGGAAGCCGCACCGGCAGCGCTCGCCGTGGGCGTGCGCGGCAATCACCTGGTAAATGGGGCCGGCCAGACGCTGCAGCTGCGCGGCGCCAACATCAGCGGTCTGGAAAACACACCGATCCAAGGCTGGGCCCACGGACCCAATGGTTACAACAATTGGGGCGATTCCGGATTAGGAACCCAGCCGGATTGGTCGCAGTTGGCCGGCTGGCACATGAACGTGGTTCGCCTGCCGCTGAATGAAGCATCGTGGCTGGGCTATGAGTGTACCGACCCGGTCACCGGCGCCAAGCGGAATCCGGATCCGGGCGGCAACTACCGCGCTACGGTGCAGAACAGCGTCAGCGACGCGGTCGCGGCCGGCATGTACGTGATTCTGGATCTGCATTGGAGCGCGCCGGCTCCCTACTGTCCGATCGGACAGACACAGATGGCCGACCACGATCATTCGCTCGATTTCTGGCGGTCCGTTGCGCAGACGTTCAAGACCAATCCGGCGGTCATATTCGAATTGTTCAATGAGCCATTCGGGCTCAACCGCTATCCGATAGCCACCAGCGATTGGGTCGCGTTGCGCGACGGTGGAATCTTTTACAGCTACGTGCACCAGGACAGCAGCAGCGGATCATTGGACGTCACCAAGCTGACCTGGCAGGCGGCCGGTATGCAGGCAATGTTGGATGAGGTGCGCGCCACGGGCGCGACCAATGTGGTGCTGAGCGGAACCATGGGCTGGAACGGCGATCTGCGCCAATGGGTGGTGTACGCGCCCAGCGATCCAATCGATCAGATGGCGGTCGCCTGGCATGTCTATCCCTGGAATAAGGACCCATCCAAGCCCGCCTGGAGCGGCATGGGAAATCAATATGTGGCGGCAGTCAATCTTGCCACGCGCCTGCCTATCGTCATCACCGAGAGCGGCATGAGCATCGCTCTTGAGCGCAATCTGTTGCCCTGGGCCGATGCTATGTCCAGCGTGTCGTACCTGCTGTGGTCATGGAATCCCTGGGGCAAGCCGTCCGATCTGATTAAGGATGCGGGCGGAACCCCGACCGAGATCGGTTCCTACTACAGGGCGCACCTGGGCTGCGTGGCTGCGGGCGCACGCAACTGTCCGTAACGGCCTCAGGCGCTCGCCGACCGTCGCGGGATGTAGCCCCAAACGAGAATCGCCAGTCCGACCAGGTTGACGCATTCGCCGGCCACCTGCCCGATCAATACCGCCGCCGCGCCCCAGTGTGGAATGCCGAACCACATCAGCGACAACGACACCGCGGCGCTAATCGCGATTACCCACGCCATCGTGCGCACGCGCTTGAACGCGTACAGCACCGACTGCAGCACCTCACGTGGCAGGAACACCAGAGCGACACAGCCCCATAGAAGCAACAGGCGATCCTGGTCGGCGATATGCTTGTGCATCAGGTCGACGATCAACCAATCGCGCAGATACCAGGCAAGCGCGAAGTACAGCAGATCGATAGCGGTAATTAGCACCGCCACGAGCGCCAGGCGGCGCAGCATCCGGCCAATTCCGATCTCGGCCAACCAGTTGGCGGCGAGGGGCATCAGCAGATTATTGATTCCGTACATGAATACGAACACGGGCGTCAGCACCAGACGGGCGGCGTTGACGTTGGTCACGGCAGTCAGATTCAGGCGCGTGGCCAGCACGTAGTTGTAGCTTTGCGCGAATAGCCAGTAGATAACCGCACCGACCAGCGACCAGACGCCGAGCGAGCGGATCTCAAGCCAGAAGGGGCGGGCGTCGCCGGCTACCCAGCCCGGGTCCACCGCCAACATGCGACGTGCCGCCAGCGCACCGGCCAGGCTGGCGGCCGCCAAGGCGGCGATGGCCACCGGTCCCGCATAGGCGCGCGTTGTCAGCGCGATCGCGATGCCGAGCAGCAGCACCGCAACATAGAATACGTCGGCCCGCACCATCGCTTGCGGGCGCGAGTAAATCAGCAGCACGCCACGTCGATATTCGCGCTGCAGGCTGGCCCAACCCGCCAGAATCCCGGCCGCCACTCCCAATGCGACCATCGGGGACCACACACCGAGCAGGTAGGTCGCCACCGGCAGCAGCAGCAGCAGTCCGGACAGGCGGCGCAGAAATCGCGTCTGGCTGTCGGCGAGCGCCCCGATCATCTGTGCGCGCCGCTCGGGTGTCTTGGCCGGTGCGATGATCGTGACCGGGCCGGAGAGCCACGCCGCCTGCGCGCTGACCAGCAGCAACAGGGCCGACTGCGCCAGCACGAACTGGCCGTAGGAGGCATCGCTGGTGTAGCGGATCATCACAAACCCGGAGATAAAGTTCGCGCCGGACAACAGGATCTGGTCCAGCACCCCGGCGCCGAAGAATTTCAGGAAGCGGCCCGATGGACGCACGCTTATGGAACCAAGCTGATCAATCTCGGGCACCTGCCGCAGCCGGATGGCTTTCTGGTGC
>DASXYW010000070.1:0-10460 GCA_036502265.1 Steroidobacteraceae bacterium
CCGCGAGTTTTTTTATTCTTGATTGTCGGCGAATATTTCGATGAGCCTAGGGCTGCGCACGCGGCTCGTGCTCGGCGCAGTAACTGCTCGCTGCCAGATAGCGATCGTGCCGCCGGCACAGCCCGTCACCGGCTCTCACCGAGGCATGCGCCGAACCCAGGCTGCGCATACCGGGCAGCTGCGACTCGATCTCCTGCGGCGAGGTGCAGAAGTGCCGGCAGCCCGCGCAGCTCGGCGGCGCGAGTGCCCGCTCCCGGCCATTGACGGCCAGCCGCATCATTGGCCGAAATGGCTCCAGAAGCCGACGAACACCTGGGTCGAGAGGATGAACCCCAGCACCACATTGACCGCGACCCCGGCGGTAAACGCATAGAACGGCTTGGCGCCCACCTTCACGAACTCCCGAAATCGCGTCGTCAAACCGATGCTCAGGAACGTAAAGATGAATGCCCATACCCGCAGCGCCTGCAGCGGCGCCACCAGGGTCGGCTGCACCACGTGCTTGTAGTCGGCATAGGAGTAGCCGGCCGCCACCACCGTGACGATGGTCGAGGCGATCAGGAAGCCGAGCACGAATTTCGGAAAGCGGCGCCAGATCTCGCCCGCGTCCGCGCGCGATCGGATGCCGGTGTCCTGCCAGCGCGTGGTAGCGATGATCGACAGCACGAACGCCCACACACCGATCCAGATGTCGCGACCGATGACTTTCATGAGCGTGAAGGCGTTGACCGCCGCATCCGGATTGCCAGTAATACCCGCCACGTGGCCGGCATAGCCGCCGTAGGTCTGCGCCGCCGCCAGGCCGGCGGCATCGGCAAATTCCGAGGTACCGATCCACGCGCCCGCGACTGCGGTGGGCAGTGCCAGGGCGCGCGCCAGCAGCGGCAGCACGAAGATCGCGACGATGGCCCAGAACACCACCAGCGAGATGGCGATCGAGGCCTGCTCCTTGCGCGCTCCGACCGCCCCGGCGGTGGCGATCGCTCCGGATACGCCGCAGACTGCACCGCCGGTGCCGAGCGTGGCGGCCAGCCGCCGGTCCAGACCCAGCCGCGTGCCGGTAAAGTAAATCACTCCGAACGTGGCCAGCGATACGATCGCCGCCTGCGCCATCGCCACCGGCCCGGCCCAGACGATCAGCGTCAGTGGCAGCCCGGCACCCAGCAGCACGATGCCGGTCTTTATATAGAGTTCGACCCGCAGGCCATCGACCGACCAGCGCGGCACCCCGACGGTGTTGGCGATCAGCAGTCCGAGCACCAGCGCCACCAGCGGCGGCTCGAGATTGTAATGGGCCGCCTGATCCCACTGTCCCAGCAAATACAGCCCGAGCGAGGCCACGTACAGCAGTGCGAATGCCGGCAGGAAACGTGACACGCGATAGCCGAGCGCGCTGATGCCGATGGAAAAGAGTCCGGCCCACAGGGCAAACAGCGCCAGATACTGCGTGGCGTGGGCCTCAAGCTGCGCGGCCGCTTCGCTCCAGTGGCTCCATTTCTGGGGGGCAATGGCCAGCCATTTGATGCTGCCACCGGTGGCCGTGAGGCCCGCCGCGACCACGACCAGGCCCAGCCCGATCCAGATCGCCCACCAGTCATCCTTGCGGATGAATTCTGCCCAGACCGAGTCGCTCTTGGGCGTGTCTATCGGAGTGTGTGCGATCTCAGTCATGGGAGGCTCCCGCTCTTACTTACAGCCGTCTGTTGTGGTTTCTTGGCCGCAACGACGATAGGCATCCGGGCACGCACGGTCCAATAGCCATTCGACATGACCAATTCAGCTTTAGCTATGTGGCGGCGGCAACCGGATACTTCGGCCGCAGGGTGGCGCTTTTGGTCGGCTAAGCCACGGCCCGTGCCGCCAGCGTCAGTCGGGAGGGTACCGCAACCAGACGACGGTCGGACGGCGGTCGCTGGCACGAGTGTCGTCGCATGGCCTCGGCCGCAACCAGAAGATCCAACGGCGAGATGCTGTGGCGACCGGCAACGTACGTGAGCACGCCGCGGCGAGTCAGCGCCGCATCGATGATCAGCACGAAGCGCGGCGGCAGCACCCCGATCTGATCACGCAGGCGGCGCGCCGCCGGATCGATCGGGGCTCCCTGACCGGCATGGGCTTCGAGCCGCAGCAGCCGCTGATCGCAGCCCATCGCGCCCACCCAGCTGCGGTCGGCGACACTCTCGGCCCGCCGGCAAGCCAGCGCTCGTACTGAGCGCAGGGTGAATTCATCGCGCAAGATCGTAAGCCAGCGATCGATTTCCAGTCCCTGGTCCTGGAAATCCTCCGGATGGGAGAACAGTAGAGCCCAATCACCGCCAAGCCAGTCGCGCAGCAGCGGCGCCGCGCCCTCGACATCGCCCAGGCACAAGGTCGCCATCGCCGGCCTCCTGATAATTTAAAAGCGCCGGGCGAGTCTAGGAGGGCAGCGATGACAATGCAGTCGCGACCCGGTGACAATCGGGTATGAGCGGCTTTAGGCCGCAGCTTCGCGCTCGGCTTCGGCGCGCGCACTGATCGGAATCGTCACCGAGAAGCGCGCGCCCGTGCCGGCGCCCTGACTCTGCACGTCGACCGAGCCGCCCAGCTGCTGGGCCGCCAGCGCCGCGCTATGCAGGCCAAATCCGTGGCCGTGCGCCTTGGTGGTGAAGCCGAACTCCCACACGCGTGACAGCAGCTCAGGCTGGATGCCGATGCCCGAGTCCTCGACTGCGATCTCGAGCTGGCCATCCGCGGTGTGCACGCGGATGAACAGTCGCGCTGGACCATTTTTATTCGCCGTGATGGCGTCACAGGCATTGGCGACGAAGTTGACGATGACCTGCAGCAGCTTGTAGCGATCGGTGTGGATGGTCGGCAGATCGCCGAAGTCGCGCACCACCTCGATGCCCTTGAGCTCCGAGCTCTTGAGGGTCAATGCGGTCTCGAGCAGCTCGCGCACATCGACCTCGTCCTGGGCGCCGCCGATGCGCGCAAACGACTGCTGCGCCTGCACGATCTGCCGCAGGTACTGAATGTGGCCGCTGATGGCATCGAATTCACGCTGCACGGCCGCGGATTCGCCCTTGAGCTTGGCACCCAAGGCGGACAGGTATTTGGGCAGACGCTTGCCGCGATCATCCTGCGTCAGGAAAGTCGGCAGGTCGCCGAGTTTTTCCTCGAGCATCCCCGCAACATCGGACACGCGCTCGATCTGGTAGTTCTTCAGTCGCGTCTGCGCGGTGGAATGGGCGATGCCCAGACTGTTGAGCACATTGCCGACGTTATGCAGCACTCCGGTGGCAACCTCGGCCATACCGGACTGGTGCGAGGCTTCGCGCAATTGCTTCTGCAGCATACGTTCGCGCTGCTCGGCCTCGACCCGCTCGGTGATATTGAGTGTGATGCCAACCAGGCGGCGATTCCCGCTTTCTGTGTCGTTGACCACGGCGGCCACCTGCTCGAGGTGCACCACCGTGCCATCCGCGCGCACCACCCGAAACTGCACGCGTAACTGGCCGGACTGCTCCATCGCCTGGGCCCACGCACTCTGCGCCAGTGGCAGATCGTCGCGATGAATCATCTCGATGACATTGTGCAGGGTCGGGCGGAAGGTCTCGGGCGACAGCCGGTAGATCAGGTACATGGTGTCGTTCCACCACACCTCGTCGGTGCGGCAATTGAATTCCCACACCCCGGCATTGGCTGCGCGCGTTGCGATGCCGAAGCGAATCGACAGCGCTTCAAGCTCCGCCTGGCGCTGATACGACTCGGTGACATCGAGCATGGCGCCGAGCGAGCGCGCCGGCTGGCCCTGCTCATCGTAGAACAATCGCTGGTACATCAGAATATGATGCAGCGAACCGTCCGCATCCCTGCTGCGCGCGCGCGAGGACAGGATCGGTCGCCGCTGTGTCAGCGCCTCCTCGGTCTTAATGCGTGTGGTGTTGCCATCCTGCGGCAGGATCTGATCCAGCATGGCCTTGCCGGCGGCCGCGATGGCTTCGGGCGTGGTCTCCTGCTGAGCGAAGCCCTGGTCGAGCCACACCACCTTGTCCTGCCGGTAATCGAATTCCCAGCACTTCAATCCGGCCGCCTGGGTCGCGACGCTCAAGCGATCGAGCATCGCGCGCTCGTTGGCGGCATTGCGCGCGGCCTCGGCCGCCGCCTCGACCTCGGCGGTCACGTCCCAGCTCACTCCCAGCGAACGCAGCGGCTTGCCGGCGGCATCCGAGTAGGTACGCGCATAGGCCTGCACGTGACGAATGGCCCCGTTCGGCAGCACCAGGCGGTAGCGGAACGACACGTGGTCCTCGCCTCGAGCCAGCGAGTCAAGCATCGCCTTGGCGCCGCAGTGCTGGTCGTCCGGATGCACCCACTTGAACAGATCGCTGCCAAGCTCGGCACCGAAATGACGGCGCGAGGCCGCCGCGACATCGCTCGCCGGCAGCCGGCTTGCATCCCAGGTGATGGTGCCGGCCACCCAGTCGAATTCCCAGCAATAGATGCCGGCGGCCTGGGTCGCGATGCTCAAGCGGTCGAGCAGCGCCTGCGAGCGCTCGGTTTCGCGCTCCGAGCGCTCCTGCGACTGCTCGGCTTCCTTGGCGATCAGCACCTGGGTGCGGCGAGTCGACTGGCGGATGGTCCAGGCGACAATGCCCGCGATCAGCAGCTGCCCGACCAGCAGGTACCAGCTCACCGCCTGCAGCGAACCCAGATGCTCGACCACCCGATCGAGCTCCGGGTCATCGCTCAGCGCGGCGGCGCGTGCCACTGACAGACTGGCATCGTGGACGTTGCCGGCCACGATCCAGCCGGCCACCGACAATGCCAGGATCAGCGCCACCAGCGGCAGCGGAAAGGCTGCGAGCACCGAGCGCCGAGGCAATTTCTCAGAATCCGATTCGTTGGTCATGGTTAAGGTCGCTGTCTACTTGGCCGCCGCGCTGGCCGGCAACGCACCCAGGCGGCTGAAGGTGCGGGTGGCATCATCCTCGACCGCGGTGCCATCGGTGCGGGTCCGGTTGCGCAGGAATTCTTCCAACGCTGCGGCATCGACCGGCCGGCTGAAGTAATAACCCTGATATTGATCGCAGCCGAGCTTCTGCAGGCAGGCGACCTGATCCGCCGTCTCCACCCCCTCGGCCACCACCTTCAGACGCAGCCCGTGCGCCAGCGAGATGATCGCGCGCACGATCGAGGCGTCCTCGGCTGAAGTCATCAGGTTGCTGACGAAGGTGCGGTCGATCTTGAGCTTGTCGATCGGGAAGCGCCGCAGGTAGCTGATGCTGGAGTAGCCGGTACCAAAATCGTCGACCGATACCACCACGCCCATGCGGCTCAGGCGTTCCAGGATCTCCACCGACTCCTCCGGATTGGTCATCACCGCGCTCTCGGTGAGCTCGATCTCCAGGTAGCGTGCGTTGACGTCGGCATCCATCAGCGCGCTTCGCACTGTGTCGACCAGATCCAGGCGGCGAAACTGCAGCGCCGACACGTTGACCGCGATGCGCACCATCGGCAGACCCTGGTCCTGCCAGTGTCGCGCCTGCCGGCAGGCCTCGCGCAACACCCACTCTCCGATAGGAATGATGAGGCCCGACTCCTCGGCCAGTGGAATGAAATCGGCCGGCTGTACCAGGCCGCGTTCTGGATGGCGCCAGCGAATCAGCGCTTCGACACTGTGAATCTGATTGCTGGCGGCGTTGACCTTGGGCTGGAAGTGCAGCTCGAATTGATTCAGCTTCAACGCACGGTGCAGATCGGCTTCGAAGCGCACGCGCTCCTCGGTGGCCAGATTCATGCTGGTCGCGAAACACTGCACGCTGGCCCCGCCGCGATTCTTGGCGCAGTACATCGCCGCATCGGCGTGCGCGTACAGGGTCTCGATGGTCTTGCCGTCGCGCGGAAAGAACGATACGCCCATGCTGGCCGCGGCATGTACCTCGATCTCGCCGATCTGCAGCGGCGCCAGCAGCTCGTCGATGACCTTGCGGCCAACACGCTCGGCGTCCTCGGGCTCACGCACCTCGCCCAGGATCATCACAAATTCGTCACCGCCGAGGCGCGCCACGGTGTCCCCGCTTCGCACCACGTTGGTCAGCCGCCGCGCCACCTGCCGCAGCATTTCATCGCCGGCGCGGTGGCCCATCGAATCGTTGATCAGTTTGAAGCGATCCAGATCCAGCACGCACACCGCGAACCCCTCGCCGGCGCGCTCGGCGTGCACGATCGCCTGGCTCATGCGATCGTCCAGCAGCACCCGATTCGGCAACCCGGTGAGCGCGTCGTGCGTGGCCAGGTGACGCAGCTGCAGATTGGCATCCTCCAGGCCTTTGGTGCGCTCGGAGACGTCGCGCTCCAGGGTATCGAGCTGCTGTCGCAGCGCGCGGCGGTTTCTCCATTTGGAGGTCAACGCGTGTGCGAATTGCAGCACCTCGATGACGTCGAATGGCTTGCGCAGGATCAGCAGGTTGTCGGTGCGGCCGAGCCGGCGCACGATATCGGTCCAGTCGTGATCGGAGTACGCCGAGCAGATCACCATCTGAATTTCCGGATCCACCGCCCACAGACGCTCGATCGTCTCCAGTCCATCCCAACCTGGTGGCATCCGCATATCGACGAACGCGACCGCGTAGCGCTGCTCGTCGACCAGGGACTGTTGCACCATGCTCAGCGCGTCATTGCCCTGGTAGGCGGAGTCGAGCCGGAAGTCGATCGGCGTCTGGCGCGCGACCGAGGTTTCACCGAACAGGTCGTCTTCCAGATCCTGCAGCTGCCGATCACTCTCCGGCGTCAGCAGGATCTTGCCAAAGTCGTCGTGGATCGCGCGATTGTCGTCGACGATCAGAATGCGACGCGAATCGATAGCGCTCACGCAGTCTCCCGAAGCGAGAACTTCCCGCGCCCGGTCGGACCGCGCGTTATGTCAAACGCCAACGCTGCCATGAAGATAGGGTGCGCCGCTCGATATGGAAAATCAGGGAAGGGGTCCACAGATCAGTACGTCGAGGCAGCTTCGGGCGCGGCTAAGCGCTCTTCAGGCGCCTAAGGACTCGGTAAATGTAGGAGTAGACCGACGCGGCGCCCTCGGCGGCGCGCTCGTACACCGCCCTACGGCAGCCGCTCGAACACGCTTTGCATGGCCTGCACGCGTGTCAGGTAGCTGCGGACCTCCTGATCGCCACAGCGCTGGCCGGCGGTCAGATGAAATCTGCGCCGGGCGAATAGCTCGCCCGCTCCAGCGCCGCATAGATGAATCACCGCCGCCAGCTCCTGCTTGCGCGCCTGCGCGGTCGCGGTAAGCCCATGACGCGCCAGAATCCCCGCAACGCTGCGGTCGAGGTAGGCCGAAGTCAGCTCGACCGCATGACTTGGGACCACACGCGTGTACAGCGCGTTGAACCAGCACGAATGCCAGTCGTTCCATGGGCCGTCTTGCGCCACCGCATGTTCATGAATGCAAAGATGCCGTGCCTGCGCGAAAGTGCCGTCCGTCATCTGATACATGCCGACGGCGCTCGAGGCCGGCCGGTACACATCGAATGGCCGCGCGGTCAGCCAAGACCAGCGCCAGTAGGTGCGCGCCACCGGATTGCCGGCAGCCTCCACTTGCGCCAGCGCCGCCAGCAGCGAAGGCGTCATCACATCGGTGGCGTGGGCACGGAAGATCGGCGTGTAGTCGCGCCAGGTTTGCAGCGGCGTCTTGTTGAGTGCCGAGCTGACCGGAAAAAACAGTTCCGAGGGTTTTCGGATGACCTGATAGGCGCCGTTCAACGCCACGACGATGGTGAGCAGAATGGTCGCGCTGAAGAACAGCTGCATGCCGTACGGGGCGCGCCGGAACGTGCGCCACCAGCGCCGGCGCGTGCTGGCAGGGGGCCACAGGGGCGAACGCCGCCGACGGCGGCGCTTGGCCGGCCCGCGCCGCAGGCCGCCGCGTATGCTTCGACGCAGCTCGTCGTACGTCAGCATCGGGCTTGATCGGCCATGGTCGTACTCTTACCGCTATGGACCGCCGATCGGGTGCAGGATTCCCCCGCCCCTGGGCTCGATCCACAGCGCCCGCGCCCGCGCGCACAGGTCGCCATCGTAGTCGAACAGCGCGGTGCCCACCTGGTACTTGCGTCCGCTGACCTCGATGCGCCAGCCGATCACGATGCACGGCTCATCGATATGCACACAGCGATCGACGTGCACGCTGAATTCGCCGAGCAGCATCGGCACGCCGTCGCTGCGCGCGGCGAAGTAGCCGGGGCAGTCCAGCGCTGCGCTCATGAATTCCGGCCGCACCTTGCCATCGCCGGCCGACAGCGACACGTCCGGCACCCAGGCCCCCGCCACCTGCTCGTGTCCCGACAACGCACCGGCAAACACCCGCAGTCCATCGCCGCGCGCGCGTTCGGGACCGCAGACGAAGCACTTTGGAAAGGCGTGATGACTGAAGCCGATGTAGTGACGCGAAGCATCCAGTGCCTGCAGGTAGTCCGGCGGCTGCGGCACGCTCAGCTCGAAGGCAGCCGGTTGCGCGCGCGCCAGCGTGCTGCCCTGGTGCAGCAGCTCGAGCGCACCGTCAGCCTCGCTGCGCACTTCCAGCGGCACATCCAGTGGCACCGGTTTTTCGATCCGCACCCGCACCAGCCCGGGAGCGTGCCGGGCCAGAAGACCTGCGAAATAGCCACCGTTGGCGCAGCCCGGCGGACCGCAGAAGCGCGCATCGACGGTTATGGTCGGCATCGCGGACTTTCGCTCTATATTCTCATCGGCGCGGCGGCCGCAGCGTCGCGAGCCATTGCTGCGCCGACTCGCCGCGCTCCACCACCTCCACCAGCGCCGAGCCGATGATCACTCCGTCCACCAGTCCGCGTAGCGCGTCGACCTGCTCGCGCGAACGAATACCGAAGCCGGCGCACACGGGCACCAAGGCAGCGGCGCGCACCCGCACCAGGTAGTCGGCAATATCGCGTGGCGCTGCGATCACGTGCCCGGTGGTGCCGGTCATCGTGACCGCGTAGACGAAGCCCTGGCTGGCCGAGGCCACGCGCGCCAGGCGCTCCGGCGGCGTGACCGGCGTCACCATCTGCACCAGGGCCAGTCCGTGCGGCGCGAGGGCGCTGCGCAACTCCTCGCTCTCGTCGAACGGCAGATCGGGCACGATGAAGCCGCACACCCCGACCTGCGCTGCCCGCCGCGCCAGCGCCGCAAGCCCGAACGCCAGCAGCGGATTCATGTAGCTCATCAGCAGCAGCGGCGCCGCCAGGGGTGCCAGGGCCGCGAGCTCATCCAGGATCCACGCCAGCGTCACGCCGGCGCGCAGCGCCTGCTCGCTCGAACGCTGGATGGTCACGCCATCGGCCATTGGATCTGAAAATGGCACGCCGACCTCGACCACATCGGCCTCGGCGGCCACCGCCTGCAGGTGTTCGCGAAACTTCTCGCGGTCGGGAAAGCCCGCGGTCAGATACGCCACCAGTGCCGGCTGCCCATGCTTGGCGGCGGCGCGTAGCGCCGACACGATGCGATCGCGCGGCAATTGCGCAGCGGCCCCCGGCGATGTGTTCACGGTTGCGCCGCCGAAGCCGCTGGCAGCAGGGTCTGCGTCAGGGTCGACATGTCCTTGTCGCCACGGCCTGAGACACCGACCAGGATGCGCGCGCCGGCGTGCGCGGCGGCCCAGCGGCGCGCTCCGGCGAGCGCATGCGCACTTTCGATCGCCGGCAAAATGCCCTCGCTCTGGCAGCACTCGCGCACCGCCTCGAGCGACTCCTGATCGCCTGCGGCCTCATAGCGCACCCGTCCGATCGCCCCGAGCAGTGCGTGCTCGGGTCCGACTCCCGGATAGTCCAGTCCAGCCGAGACCGAATGGGTCTCCTGAATCTGGCCATGCTGGTCCTGCAGCAGCATCGAGTAGCTGCCGTGCAGCACGCCGGGCCGGCCGTGGACCAGCGTGGCGGCATTGTCGCCCAGTCCGGCGCCGCGCCCGCCGGCCTCGATCCCCAGGATCTCGACACTGCGGTCGCCGAGAAAGGCGTGAAATAGTCCGATCGCGTTCGAACCGCCGCCGACGCAGGCCACCACCACATCGGGCAGCGCGCCAGCGCGCTCCAGCATCTGCGCGCGCGCCTCGCGTCCGATCACCGCCTGCAGCTGGCGCACGATGTACGGATACGGATGACCCCCGACCGCCGAGCCCAGCAGGTAGTAGCTATTGGTCGGATCGGACACCCAGTCGCGCAGCGCCTCGTCGATTGCCGCGCGCAGCGTGCGATCGCCGCTGGTCACCGGCACCACGGTGGCGCCCAGCAGCTTCATGCGTCCGACATTGGGCGCCTGGCGCTCCATGTCGACCGCGCCCATGTAGACCGTGCAGGGAAGACCTAAGCGCGCACATGCCGCCGCACTCGCGACACCGTGTTGTCCGGCTCCGGTCTCCGCGACGATGCGCTTCGCACCGATCCGCTTCGCGAGCAGGGCCTGCCCGATCG
>DASXYW010000071.1:0-35226 GCA_036502265.1 Steroidobacteraceae bacterium
CGTACGCCACAAAAGTGCCGCCGTTGGTCTCGGCCATCACCTTGGTCAGCGCCGCCGTCAGCGTCGTCTTGCCATGATCCACATGCCCAATCGTCCCCACGTTTACGTGCGGCTTGGTGCGCTCAAACTTTTCTTTCGACACGACGACTCCTCATGACCTTCTTGACTGGCACAAATCAAAAAACTGGAGCCCACGAGCGGGATCGAACCGCTGACCTCGTCCTTACCAAGGACGTGCTCTACCAACTGAGCTACGTGGGCGGATGGCGCCCATGTGAACTGTATGGAGCGGGTGATGGGAATCGAACCCACGTCATCAGCTTGGAAGGCTGAGGTTCTACCATTGAACTACACCCGCCTTACTGATGACGCCGAAGTACTCAATTCAGACCACCGATGCTGCCGGCAATCGATCCGGCCCCCTCGTGGTGGAGGGGGTAGGATTCGAACCTACGAAGGCGTAAGCCGGCAGATTTACAGTCTGCTCCCGTTGGCCGCTTGGGTACCCCTCCGCGAAAAACGAGCCGCGTATTTTGATTTCGGCTACCCCCCCTGTCAATGCACATTCCGGGCCAATTGTTCCGGCCGCGGGGCCGCCAGGCGGCAGCGCGCTGCACTAATAGTATAGGGTCGCTCGAAAGGCACCCCAAACGGCGCGCCCCGGGACCCCCGCGGGTCCCACGCTATAGCTGTGCTGCCCGGCCTAAGCTCAAGCGCCGGTATTGCCCGGGCCGCAAATCAGTCGGCAGCCGCACCGCTCCGTACCGCCGGCGCTGCAGTTGCAGCACCTCGAAGCCCGCCGCCTGCCACAGGCGCCGCACTTCCCGGTTGCGGCCCTCCCGCAGGATCACACGAAAGTGGCTGCACGGCGGCGCAGACTCGCTGCGCTCCAGCACCACGCTCTCAAAGCGCGCCGGACCGTCCTCGAGCATCAGGCCCGCGCGCAGACCCGCCAGCACACCGGCGTCCGGCACTCCGCGCACGCTCACCCGGTATTCGCGCTCGACCTTCGCAGAGGGATGCATCAATCGATGCGCCAGCGCACCATCATTGGTGAACAGCAGCAGCCCGGTGGTATTGACATCCAGCCGGCCCACGACCACCCAGCGGCCGTTAGCCGGCGCCGGCAGCCGCTCGAACACGGTCGGGCGCCGCTGCGGATCCGAGCGCGTGGTCACCTCGCCGAGCGGCTTGTGATAAATCAGGACTTCGCGCGCCACCGCACCCGTTGCGGCGGCCGCCAGCCGAGCACCATCCAGGCGGATATCCGCATCGGCCGCCGCGTGTTCGCCGAGCGATGCGACGCGCCCATCCACGGTGAGCCGGCCGGCGCGAATCCACTGTTCGATCTGCCGCCGCGAACCATGACCGGCCGCCGCCAGCAGCTTCTGCAGCCGCTCGCTCACGACCGGAGAGGTCATCGCGACGGCAGCGATATCTTGCGGAACAGCTCGGCCTGGCTGTCCAGATCGCGCGCCTCGATGGCGCGATCGACCAGTCGGCGGGTCAGATGCGGTCCGAACAGTTGAATGAAGTCGTAACCGAAATTTCTCAGCAGCGTGCCGCGCCGAAAGCCAATCCAGGTGGTGTGAATCGGGAACAGATGCGAGGCATCGAGGATGGCGAAATCCCCATCCTGGGCCGGGTCCACCGCCACACTGGCGACGATGCCAACGCCCAGTCCAAGCCGCACGTAGGTCTTGATCACGTCGGAGTCGCGCGCCGTCAGCGCGACCTTTGGGGTGAGGCCCTCGCGCGCGAACACGGTGTGCAGCGAGGACGAGCCGGAGAAACTGAACACATACGTCACCAGCGGGTACTGCGCCAGATCCTGAATGGTGATGCGTTCCAGCTTCGCCAGCGGATGATGGCGCAGCACGATGATCTGGCGATACCAACGGTACACCGGCAACAGCACCAGCCCCGGGAATAGTCCCTCCGAACCGGTGGCGATCGCCAGCTGCACGCGATCGGTGGACACCATTTCACCGATCTGTTCGGAAGTGCCCTGATGCAGATGCAGTTCCACGTCCGGATATCGCTCGCGAAAGGCGTGCACCACCGGCGGCAGCACGTAGCGCGCCTGGGTATGGGTGGTCGCGATCGACAGCGTGCCGCGATTGTCCTGGTTCAGGTCGGCCGCGACGGCCTTGAGGCTGTCGATCTCGGCCAGCGCCCGGTTGGCATACTCCAATACCTTGGCGCCCTGCGGCGTCACGCGTGAAAATGCGCGTCCCTCGCGCACGAACAGATCGAAGCCGAGCTCGCGCTCGAGCGCCTTGAGGGCCCGGCTGATCGCCGGCTGCGAGGTCCCGAGCGCGGTGGCGGCATGGGTGACCGACAGGCCGTGGCGCGCAATGGCGACCGCGTATTGCAGTTGATGGAAGTTCATGCCAATCACGCCGCAAGCAACAACCCAGACGCACTATGCGGCAATCCGGGGCGTTTAATTATAACAATTGGTAATCAAAAGATGGCCGCTTATTTATCGATTAGCGGGAATCAGCGGACTAGAGTCTCGGACCCCAGCGGGTGGGTTCAGGGTCGCCAGACCAATGATTTACGACAGCATACTGAGCACCATCGGCCGCACACCCATCGTCCGGGTCGCCCGTCTGGCGCCGCCCGACACCAGCGTCTACGTCAAATGCGAGTTCTTCAATCCGGGCGGCTCGGTCAAGGACCGTCTGGCAATCGCGATCATCGAGGACGCGGAAGCGCGCGGCACCCTCAAACCCGGGCAGACGGTGGTCGAGGCCACCTCCGGCAATACCGGTATTGCACTGGCGATGGTGTGCGCTGCGAAAGGGTATCCGTTCGTGGCCATCATGGCCGAGACGTTCTCGGTCGAGCGTCGCAAGATCATGCGCATGCTGGGCGCCGCGGTCATTTTGACGCCGGCCGCGGAGCGTGGCACCGGCATGGTGCGCCTCGCCGCAGAACTGGCCAACAAGCACGGCTGGTTCCTGGCGCGCCAATTCGAGAATCCGGCCAATCCCGCGTACCACCGCAGCACCACCGGCCCGGAGATCCTGGCCGACTTCGCCGGCAAGCGACTGGACTTCTTCGTCACCGGCTGGGGTACCGGCGGCACGCTCACTGGCGTCGGCGAGGTCATCCGGCTGGCCCGGCCCGAGGTGCAGGTGATTGCCGCCGAGCCGGAAGCGGCCGCGATGCTATCCGGAAAGCCGTTTGCTTCCCACAAGATTCAGGGTTGGACACCGGACTTCGTGCCGGCAGTGCTCAATCGCGCCGTGCCGCACCGACTGGTCACGGTGAGCGATGCCGAGGCCATCGAGGCCGCCCGGTCCCTGGCCCGCAAGGAAGGCATCTTCTGCGGCATCTCATCCGGGGCGACCTTCGCCGCCGCCCTCAAGGTTGCGCGCGAGGCCGGCAAAGGTGCCGTGGTCGTCGCCATGCTGCCCGACACCGGCGAGCGCTACCTGTCGACCCCGTTATTCGAGGGGATAGCCGATGGCTCGGACCCACAACCCTGAAGCGGCGCGCCGGGTGCGCCCCCGGCCGCGACCCATGAGCGAGCCATCGTCGGTGCCGTTGCCGGATCCGTTCGCGCTCTATCGCGGCGGCGTGCTGCACGAGGCCCGTATCGCTTACGAAAGCTGGGGCCAGCTCAACGCTGCGCGCGACAACGCGGTGCTGCTGTTCACCGGGCTGTCGCCGTCGGCACACGCGGCCGCCAGCGAACGCGATCCGTCCCCGGGCTGGTGGCAGCGCATGATCGGGCCGGGGCTGGCGATCGACAGCAACCGTTTCTTCATCGTCTGCGTGAATTCGCTCGGCAGCTGCTTCGGGTCCACCGGACCGGCCTCGATCAACCCGGCCACCGGCGAGCGCTATCGACTCGAGTTCCCCGAGGTTGCGGTCGAGGACATTGCGCGCGCAGGCTTTGAAGCGGTGCGCGCGCTGGGTATCGAGCGGCTCGACAGTGTGATCGGCGCCTCCCTCGGCGGCATGTCCGTGGTGGCTTTCGCGACGCAGTTTCCACGGGCGGCGAAGCGTCTGATCAGCATTTCGGGCAGCGCGGCGGCATCGCCGTTCGCGATCGCACTGCGCTCGGTGCAGCGTGAGGCAATCCTGCGTGATCCGGAGTGGCAGGGCGGGCAGTACGCTGCCGACAGCCCGCCGCGCACCGGCATGCGCATCGCACGCAAACTCGGCACTATTACTTACCGCTCGGCCGGTGAATGGCGCCAGCGCTTCGGGCGCGACGGTATCGCCGGCAACGCTCGGCCCCTCAGCCCGTTCGCACCGCACTTCGCGGTCGAGAGCTATCTAGAGTCGCAAGCCGAGCGCTGGACGCGCGTGTTCGACGCCAACTGTTATCTGTATCTGTCACGGGCAATGGACCGCTTCGACCTGGCGGAGCATGGCGGCAGTTACTCCGCCGCGCTGCAGGATGTGGACGCGCGGGTGCTGGTGATCGGAGTGGAGACCGACATGCTGTTCGCGATCCAGGAGCAGGCCGCGATCGCCGACGCTTTTAAGCAGAACGCGATCGAGACCCGGTTTGCGCCGCTGGCTTCGCTCGAGGGCCATGACGCCTTCCTGGTCGATATCCCGCGCTTTGACGAGCAGCTGCGGCGCTTTCTAAGTTGACGGGGTATCCCGACAAATCAAGTACTTGCGTACTGGCTCGGCCAGCAGCGCGCCGTCATGGCGGCACTGACATCTGCTGCTAGGACTGCATTCACACCACCGCCACACTGTATCGCTTACAATACCGTTTGTAACACAAACGATACGTAAGGCGCACTCAAGGTCCCGCGGGCGAGCCGAGTGCGTGAAGGAGTGCAGTCATGAGCGAGTTGAATTTCAAACCCGATGCCGCCGCGCTGGCGGCCGGCGACAAGTTGATTGCCGTGCCGGCCGACGACCAGGCGGCCGATCTGGCGGCAGCGATTCGCCACGGTCACGGTACACGGGTGAGCCGGCGTCGCTTTAGCGTGACACGGTTTTGGGCCGCCGCGGACGACGGCTTTCGCCCCTTTCGCGTCTTCTGACGCGCTGCGCGCGATCAAGCGCTGCACCGGCACCCTGCCCGGAGTGGATCGGCACGCTTGCCAATAGCGTCCGCGGGTTTGACGAAAAACCTCGAAGGGACGTCACCTTATGTCAGTAATTGCGGACCGCCGGTGCCGGCGAAAGCCGGCCCGCGGATTAATGTTGAGTTACGTTGGCAAGCTCGCGTTGCAAGGCATAATAGACGGGCGGTGACATCGCTGTGATGGGTCTCACAGTTCGGGTACCGGCTGATCACACGACTGGGGGCTGGGATGGAACGACGACTGCACACTCGGCACCGCGCTCGCACCACGGTGTATATCCTGCTGCCCGACGGCCAGCGCCGCTTGTGCAAGGCTGTCAATCTGAGCGCCACCGGCGTATTCATCCGCACTGCGGGGCTCGGTCTGCGAAAGGGCCAGCAGGTGAGTCTGGCGTTCGCCATTGATCTGGGTGCCGTGACCAAGCTGCACCGGCGCACCGCGGTGGTCGCGCACGTCTCGGGAGGCGGCACCGGGCTGATGATGGATGCCTTCGCAGCCAGCCGCTAAAGCGGTCAACGGCCTGGATTCCTGGCCGTTATGGTCTTCGTAAGCGACTGATTCCCGGCTTCGATTAACCTTTGTTTATCGGGCCCGGAAGCGCTGAACGACCGAGCTCCGGGGACAGTCGTATAATCAGGACAGCGATATTCGTCCTTGGAGAGTTCGGCTGTACGGAGGACGACCATGAAGACCCTACGCGGTAGCCTTTGCGCCTTTGGCGCCGCACTTTCAGTGCTCGCGCTCACGGCATCGCCCGCCTTTGCCTACGGGCACGGTGGTGGCGGTGGTGGCGGTGGTGGCGGACATTCTTTCGGCGGCGGCGGCCACGCCAGCTTCGCCGGTCACAGTTTCTCAGGCGGCGGTCATAGCTTCGCTGGCCATAGCTTCGCTGGCCATAGCTTCGCGGGCGCGCATTTCGGCGGCTCGCACGTGGCGGCGAACTCGTTCGGCTATCACGGCTACGTGGCGCCGCACGGCGCGGTGGGTCGCAGCATAGGTTCCCATTACGGCTATGCGCGCCCCGGATACGGCGCGCACTACGTTGGCGCGGGCGGCCGCTACTACGGACAGTGGGGTCATGGCTGGCGTGGGGGCTATTGGCGTGGCGGCTATTGGCCGGGCGCGTTCTGGGGCGCGGGTTTCGCCTGGTTCCTGCCGGTGCTGCCGGCGATCTACGCCACCTACTGGTGGAATTCGATTCCGTACTATTACTACGACAACGTTTACTACACCTACGATCCGTCCGCCGATGGTTACGTCGTAACGACACCGCCGCCGGCGCTCGAAAGTGACAGCAACGATGACGGCAATGAAGGCTACGGTCCGACTGCCTCGCCGTCGGCGAGCACACCGCCGTCGGGCGCCCAGCAGGCATCGCCGAGCAGCGATGGGCTGTATGCCTATCCGAAGAACGGCCAGAGCCAGGACCAGCAGACCACCGACCGCCGCGAGTGCGGCCAATGGGCGTCGAGCCAGGCAGGGGCCGGAGCGGCCGACCACGCCAGTATGGACTATCGACGCGCGCTCACCGCCTGCCTGCAGGGACGCGGCTACAGCGTCGACTGATTACCGAGCGTGATCTGATCGGCCTGCGCACCGCGGCCGGTCGGGCTGCGGTGCCTGTCTAAAGCGATCTCACCGACTATACTTCCGGCGTGACCTTGCGCCAGGTGTACCAGCGTCCCGCGGCCGAGCTCATCGGCTGCGCCGACTGCGGCCTGGTGCAGATTCTCCCGCCCGTGCCGTCCGACTCGGTCGCCGAGTGCGGCTGCTGCCGCCGCGAGTTCGAGCCGCCTGGTCGCGGCAGCCTCGACCTTTCGCTCGCGGTCGCGCTCGCCGGCCTGTTGCTACTGGCGCCGGCGTGCCTGCTGCCGTTGATGCGCCTGAGTTCGTTTGGCGTGCAGCGGCGCGACTGGCTGCCCACAGGCGTGCAGGCGCTCTGGAGCCAGGGGTTCACCGCGCTGTCGGTGCTGGTGTTTGTCTTCAGCATCGCGATCCCGTTTATCTACCTGGCGCTCATGACCTGGGTGCTGGCCGGCGTCCGGCTAGGCTCCTCAGCTCCGCTCGGGCGCCTGTTTCGGTGGACCACCCTCTTGCGTGTCTGGGTGATGATCGAGGTGTATGTGGTGGGCTGTTGCGTCGCCTACACGCGCCTGGAGTCAGTGGGGACGGTCGTGGTCGGCCCCGGCGCCTGGTGCCTGCTGGCCGCGACGATCGCCACGGTGCTGGCCGGACTGATGCTGGATCAGCAGTCGGTGTGGGATGCGCTGCCACCGCGCCGCGGCCTGCGCCAGCCCGAGCACCCGATCAGCTGCGGCACCTGCGAGCTGCTGGTCGATGCGGCACGCGAACATGGCCGCTGCCCGCGCTGCCAAGCGACGCTGTACCGTCGCAAGCCTGATTCCCTGCGGCGTACGCTGGCGCTGTTGGTCACTGGATTTGTGCTGTACGTGCCCGCCAACCTGCTGCCGGTGCTGAGCATCGAGCGCTTCGGGCGCAACCAGCCCAGCACCATCCTGGGCGGCGTTCACGAGCTGATTCTCGCCGGTCTGTGGCCGCTGGCGATCGTGGTATTCACTGCCAGCATCGTGGTTCCGCTGCTGAAGCTTGGCGGTTTAAGCGTGCTCCTGACCATGACTCGGTTGAAGTCCCGCCGCTGGCTGCTGGGACGTACGCAGCTGTACCGGTTCATCGACCGCATCGGGCGCTGGTCGAACATCGACATCTTCATGATCTCGGTACTAGTCGCGCTGGTTCAATTTGGGCCCTTGACCAGCGTACGCGCGCAGCCGGGTGCCATTGCCTTCGCCGCCGTAGTCGTGATCACGATGATCGCTTCGCGTTGTTTCGACACGCGCCTGATGTGGGATGCCGCTGCCGACGCATGAGCGACCCGACCGACACCACTCCGAGCGCCAGCATCAGGCCACGCCGCTGGTTCTCGTGGGTATGGATCGTGCCGGCGATCGCTGCCGTAATCGTGATCTGGCTCGCGGTACGCGAGCTCGCGGAACGCGGCCCGCTGATTACGATATCGTTCAACGATGCCGAGGGACTGCAGGCCGGCGAGACCAAGTTGCGACACAAGGCCGTCGATCTGGGCACGGTCGAGTCGGTGCATCTGACGCCCGACATGTCCAGCGTGCTGGTGCGCGCACGCATACGGCGCTCGGCTGCGTCGCACCTCACCTCGGGAGCGCGCTTCTGGATCGTGCGCCCGCGCGTGGGTTTCGAGGGCATCTCCGGTCTGTCGACCATCGTGTCCGGTTCGTACATCGAGATGTATCCGGGTGAGGGTGACCCCGAACGAAACTTCGTCGGATTGGACGAGCCACCCGCGATCATTCCGGATGCGCCCGGTCGCTCGTTCACGCTCAAGGCCAACGATCTGGGCTCGCTGATCGGCGGGTCGCAGATCGCCTATCGCGGCGTTCCGGTCGGAGAGGTCGAGGGCTTTGCGCTCGATCGCGAGCACCATCAGATTCAGATATACGCGTTCATACGCTCGCCCTACGAATCCCTGGTGCATCCCGAGACCCGCTTCTGGAATTCCGGCGGCGTGGACGTATCGATCGGGGTGCAGGGCGTGCGATTTCGCGCCTCGACCTGGCAGCAGCTGGTCGAGGGCGGGGTTTCGTTCGATACGCCCGACGCGGTGATGACCCAACCCGCCAGCCCGGCCGGCGCGCTGTTCCGGTTGTACGACAATCAGGAGGATTCGCAGCAGGATCCGCGCGGCGAAACCTTGGTGTACCGCGTGCGCTTCACCGGCGCTGCGGCCGGAGGCGTCGGGCCGGGCACCACGGTGCAGCTGCAGGGGACCGGCGTGGGTCAGGTCATCGAGACTCACCTGCAGTACGACGATGACGCACAGTTGCTGTACACGCGGGTAACGCTCGAGATCGATCCGAGTCACATCCAGGTCGTTGGTAAAAACGTTCACGGCGCCCCAGCCAATACCGCCGCCGCATTTGGCGCGCGCATGCAGAAGCTGGTGGACCACGGTCTGCGAGCACAGGTAACGACCGCGAATTTCCTGACCGGCATCAAGGTCATTTCACTCGACACGGTGCGCGATGCGCCGCCGGCCCACATCGAACACGTGGAAGGCTATGCGCAATTACCCACCGGCACCTCGAGCGACCTGTCCGACATCCTGGCGAGCGTCAAGAGCGTAATGCAGCACATCGATTCGGCCACCGCCGGCCCGGAACTCGGGCACGCCATCAAGGAGCTCGATCGCACCATGACCAACCTCGAGCGCATGAGCGGCGACGCGCAGACCCAGATCGGACCGCTGCTCGACAGCCTGCGTGAAACCGCCGAGGCAACCCAGCGCACGCTGCAGGCCGCCGATCGCATGCTCGGGGGAGGCAGCTCCAACGGCGCGGATCTGGCGCGTCTGATTCGCGAACTCACCGGTGCCGCGCGCTCAATCCGCGCCCTGACCGACTATCTGGATCAGCACCCTGAAGCGTTGCTGCGCGGGCGCCGCGGAGACGACCGATGAACCACTGGCTGCGGACCCGGGCGGTACTGCTGGCCGGATGCGCGGTGTTCGGGGGCGCAACCCTGGCAGGGTGCGGCAGCAGTCCGCCGACGCGCTTCTATGTCCTGAACCAGATTGCTCCGCAGGCAACGCCTGCGGCCGCGGCGGCGGCCGCCAACGATCACCTGCCGGTCAGCCTTGGCTCGGTGGACATCGCGCCCGAACTGGATCGCCCGCAGCTGATCACGCATGTCGGCGCCAACGCCGTGCACGTAGCCGAGTCGGACCACTGGGCGGCACCGCTTGATGCGCAGATTCGCCGCACCCTGCTTCAGGATCTGGCCGCACGGCTGCCGCCCGGCGGCATCGTCGAGGCCGGCCAGTCGCCAACCGGCGCTGCGAGCCACTCGCTCAGCATCACGCTGAATGATTTCTACGGCGATCAGTCCTGCGCCGTGACCTTGCACGCGACCTGGTCACTTGGCGGCGCCAAGGGCCCGCCGCGATTCGGCCAGGAACAGGTGCAGATCCCGGGCAGCGCGCCGCCGTGTACGGCCGAGCTGCCCGCTGCGATGAGCCGGGCGCTGGCGCAGCTGTCGGACCGCCTGGCGGCGGTCATCCTCGGGGGTTGATCGCCGCGTCGGACAGCAGGTGACGCAGGAGCGATCGTACCCCGCCGCCCCATTCCGCGGCGCCCCCCAGAAAGGTTCCGCGCGCCGAGTTCACGACCTTGCCGCTGCGGGCATCGCGAACCTTGATTTCCACCGCGTAGGAACCGGGCTCGACTTTCACGATTACGCCGACCAGCGATTGATCGGCACCCAGCTTGAGCGCGATCGGCGCGTCGCAGCCGTCACAGCTGTGCAGCGTGTGATCGTGCACGGCCGGCGTGTCCGCCGCCTCGGTATTGATGACGCTATAGCGCCCCGACCTTTGCAACGCGTCGCGAGCATCGCTGGTGATGGAGCGCAGCGCAATGATTTCGGCGGTGCGTTCGCCGTCGCCGGCGGGCGCGGCGCTGGCGTCCTGCAGCTCGAACGGGAACACCGCAAGCCTCGCCAGCGCCGTCGAGGCGGCATCGAGCGCCGGCAGCGCCGCGACGCAGAGCGCCAGCAGCAGTGCCAGCGCGCCGCGGGCAATCCACCGGTGCGACGGGGCCATGGCCTCGAGCCAGCCGTCAGCGGCTGCCCGCCACCAGGCGCGCGCTGATGCGCGCGACGTGTTCGCCCTGGAAGCGGCACATCTCGAGTTCCAGCTTGGTGGGCATGCGCGTCTCCGCGCCTACGCCGGCGACGCAGCTGGCCCCGTACGGCGTGCCGCCGGTGATCTCGCGCATCGTGGTCAGCTCCTTGAACGTGTAGGGCAGCCCCACCACGATCATGCCGTGATGCAGCAGCGTCGAATGGAACGAAGTGATTGTGGTCTCCTGCCCGCCATGCTGGCTGGCAGTGCTGCAAAACACGCTTCCGATCTTGCCCACCAGCGCGCCACGTCCCCACAGTGCGCCGGTCTGGTCGAGGAAGTTGCGCATCTGGCCGGCCATGTTGCCAAAGCGCGTGGGCGTACCGAAGATAATCGCATCGTACTGCTCAAGCTCGTCCGGCACGGCAATTGGCGCCGACTGATCTAGCCGGTAGCCCGATGTCTGGCAGACATCGAGCGCCACGGTCTCGGGCACGCGCTTGACCAACACCCGGGCAGCGCCAACTCGCGCCACGCCCTCCGCCTGGGCATGGGCCATCGCCTCGATGTGCCCGAAGCTGCTGTAGTAGAGAACCAGAATGTTGGACACGATGACTTGCCCTCCGGGGCTAGGCTTGTTGTGCGTGACGCGTCAGAAAGGCCGTCACCAGCTGGTTGTAGCAGTCGGGATTATCCAGATTGGAGAGATGGCCGCCGCGCTCGATCACCGCGCGCTCGGCGCGCGGCAGCTGCCGCGCCAATGCATCGGCGCTGTGTACGCGCGCCGGCAGATCAAATTCCCCGGTGACAATCAGGACCGGCAGCGGCAGCGATTCCAGCGCCGCCGGCGAAGCGGAAGCTCGCGCGACGATCGGCGCTGCCACCAGGTCATGACCCGGGTAGCGCTCGATGATCGAGCGCAGCAGTCCGCGGGCGGCCGCATCGGCCGAACGCAGCTGCATCAGTGGATGGCGCAGCCACTGCTCACGAAAAGCCGCCATGCCGCCCGAGCGTACCAGCTGGCGATAGGGCTCCAGCGACAAATTGGCGGTCGGGCCGCTGTCGGCGAGTTCGGGCGGTCCGTCGAGCACCAGACATGACACCACCGCCGGCGTACGGCTGGCGAAGGTCAATACCGCGCGAATTCCCTGCGACATTCCAATGAGCGCCAGCCGCTTCAATCCGAGGTGCAGGCGCAGCGCCTCGATGTCGGCGACATCCTGATCGAGTCCCGGCTGACCGCCGGAGCGCCCAAAGCCCCGACGATCCAGGCGGATGACACGGAAACTGCGGCTCAGGGCGGCCACCTGCGGCTCCCAGACCTCAAGGTCCAGGCTCCAGCCGTGCACCAGCAGTAACGCCGGCCCCCCGCCCTGGTCGCGATAGCGCAGGCGCACGCCGCCCACCGTCACATACAGATCTGTGGCGGATGGTCCGCCGCTCACGACGCTGGAGGCCTCAACGGTCACGATCTCTCCGGGGGTCTAGTGTTTTTCGGATAGCGAAGAAGTTTTCGCTTTTAGCGTACGGCCCGCTGGGATGGGCAGTCAAATCGGGACGGCCGCCGTGCGCGCGTACGGCGCTGCGCCGCTCAGACCTGCGCGCTCAGCGACAGCCAGGGAACGACGGTCAGATCGGTGGAGATCTGCCGACTGACCCGCTGCAGCATGCTGAGGCGCTCGCGTACCAGCTTGGTGCGCGACATGCGGCGCGAATGGCTCGAGCTGTTGAGCGCGGCCACCACGCGTCCGGCCTGATCGAGCACCGGTACCGCAAGCGCAATCACGCCGTAGGCCAGTTCGTCCTCGACCACGGAATACCCGGTGCGCCGGCACTCCTCCACCAGCGAGCGCAGGCGCGCCGGATCGGTCACGGTGCGATCGGTGAGCGCCTCGAAGCGCGCGCTCTCGAAGTAGCGTTGCAGCCGCTCGGCACTCACCCCCGCCAGCAGTACCCGCCCGGTGGAGGTGGCGTGCGCCGGGAAGCGACTGCCGACGTGCGCCTCCAGGCGCACCAGGGTGCGCACCGAGGCGCGCGCCACGTACACGATCTCGACCCCGTCGAGTACGCACAGCGCAGCCGAATCGCTGGTGTTGCGCGCCAGTTCCTCCAGATGCGTCTTGGTGATCTGCTCGATGTTCATCGAGTCCAGGTAAGCGGCGCCCAGCTCCAGCACCTTGGGCCGCAACAGGAAATTGCGGCCATTGCGCGTGATGTAGCCGAGCTCTTCGAGTGTCAACAGGCAGCGGCGCGCGGTGGCCGCCGGAATACGCGCGCTACGCGCGATGTCGCTCAGACTGAGCGCCGCGCGCTCGCGGCTGAACGCGCCGATGACCGCGAGCCCCTTGGCCAATCCCCCCATCGCCTCGCGGCGGCGCGTTGTGCTCTTGCGGCGCATCGGCGGCGAGTCTATTTCGATATCCGAAAATCGGGAAGAGCCCTGGCGTCGCATTGACAACGGCTCGGCCGATGCCCCACAGTACGTTTCGCATATCGACGCGGTTTTCGCTATGCGAAAATCACCGGGGGATCCCTTGAAGATCGGTCGTCACGACCACCGCAGCTCTGCGATCTCGAGCTCGAACGAGCACACCATCGTGGTGCGCGGACGCGACCTGACCGGCGAACTGGTCGGCAGCATCGGCTTTACCGATCATATCTGGTTGCTGATCACCGGTAATCTGCCGAGTGCGGCGCAGCGTCGCATCCTGGATGCCACGCTGGTGGCAATCGCCGAACATGGGCTGGTGCCGAGCGTGCAGGCCAGCCGCATGACCCTGGCAGCGGCTCCCGAGGCGCTGCAGGGCGCGGTGGCGGCCGGTATCCTCGGCTGCGGCTCGGTGATCCTCGGTTCGGCGGAAGCCGCTGGGCAATTCTTCGCGCAGATCGCCGCGCAGCAGGACGCCGGTGCGTCGCTGGATGCCGCGGTGACCAAAATCGTCCAGGACTATCGGACCGCCAAGCGCGCGATTCCGGGCTACGGACACCCGCTGCACAAGGGCCAGGACCCGCGCGCCGTCCGGCTGTTGCAGGTGGCCGCCGAGAGTGGCACCGCAGGCCGCCATGGCCAGATCGCGACCGCGGTCGAACGGCTGCTGCCGCAGCTCATCGGGCGCCCATTGACACTGAATGTCTCCGGGGCGATTCCCGCGGTGCTACTGGATGCCGGCTTTCCGTTGCAGGCGCTCAAGGGAGTGCCGATCCTGGCGCGCACCGCCAGCCTGATCGCGCATCTGCTCGAGGAACAGCAGCGTCCGATCGGCTTCGTGCTGTCGCATGCCGCCGGCAAGGCGATCGACTACGACGGCGTGACGCCGGCCGGCTTCGTGCCGAACAGCGATACCTGAGGGCGCGGAGACCGCAGCATGACGGGCACACTGTCTGGAATTCGCATCATCGAGCAGGGTACGTTCATCACCGGACCGTGCGCCGGCATGATGTGTGCGGATCTGGGCGCAGACGTCATCAAGATCGAGAGCCCGGAGGGCGATCCGTACCGCGCCTACCAGGGCGGCCAGTACTCACCGCACTTTCAGGCCTATAACCGCAACAAGCGCAGTCTGGCGCTGGACCTTAAGGACGCCAGCGAGCGCGAGCTGTTCGATGGCCTGATCCGCGAAGCCGACGTTTTCATCCAGAATTTTCGTCCCGGCACCGCCGATCGGCTCGGCGCCGGCTTCAGCCGTCTGCATGAGCTCAATCCGCGGCTGGTCTACTGCTCGATCAGCGGTTTCGGCTCCTCCGGACCCTACGTCAATCGCCCCAGCTACGACTCGGTCGCCCAGGCGTTGAGCGGATTTTTGAGTGTGGTGGTGGACTATCAGCGACCCCAGTTCCTCGGGCCGGCGCTGGCCGATGCGATCACCGGCATCTACGCTGCCTACGGCATTCTCGGCGCGCTGGTCGAGCGCGGTCGCACCGGACGCGGTCGCCTGGTCGAGGTGTCGATGCTCGAGGCCATGTCGCATTTCGCCCTCGAGCCGTTCGCCGCGTATTTCGCCCTCGGCCAGACACCGACCTCGGCCGACCGTCCACGCTTGGCGCAAGCCTACATCCTGCATACCGCCGACAACCGCTTGATTGCGATTCACCTGTCGTCGCTGGAGAAATTCTGGACCGGACTGGTCGCGGCCGTGGAGGCGCCGGAGCTGGCCACCGATGTGCGCTTCAGCACCCGCCTGAATCGTATCGCCTCGTACGAAGCACTGCGCACCGAACTCGACACCCGGTTCGCGCAAAAGCCGCTCAGTCACTGGGTGGAGCGCCTGCAGCGCCACGACGTGCCCTACGCTCCAATCAACCGCATCGACGAAGTGATCAAGGATCCGCAGGTACAGCATCTTGGGCTGGTGGTACCAGTGGAGGACCCGCACGGGGCCACGCAGGCGGTCCGTCCGGCGGTGCAGTTTGGCGGCCAGCGCGCGCGCTCGGTGCGCGCCGCACCGCTGCTCGATGAGCACGGTGCCGCGATCCGGGCGGACCTTGCCAGTGGCGCAGGCTGGCCGCGCCGGGCCGGCGCCGTGGCCGCGGACGTGGGCTGAAGACGGTCATGCTGTTTCCAACCACACTGGTGGGTAGCTATCCGCAGCCGGACTGGCTAATCGATCGCGCCAAGCTTGCCGGACGCTTTCCGCCGCGGGTGCGCGCCCGCGAGTTATGGCGGGTACCGGAAGCCTACCTGGCGCAGGCCCAGGAAGACGCCACCATCATGGCGATCAAAGCGCAGGAAGCCGCCGGCCTGGACATCATCACTGACGGGGAGATCCGTCGTGAGAGCTACTCGAACCGATTTGCCACGGCGCTTGACGGCGTGGATCTGGACAATCCCGGCACGGCGTTCGACCGCAGCGGTCATCCCAATCCGGTGCCGCGCGTGGTTGGGCCGATCCGTCGACGCCATCCGGTCGAGCTGGGCGACCTTGAGTTCCTGCGTCGCCATACGCAGCGCCGCGTCAAGGTGACGGTGCCGGGGCCCTTCACCATGGCGCAGCAGGCACAGATCGATTTCTACGGCGGCAGCCGCGAGCTGGCGGCGATGGACTATGCCGATGCCGTCAACGCCGAGATTCGCGATCTGTTCGCAGCCGGAGCCGACATCGTACAGATCGACGAGCCGTACATGCAGGCGCGGCCCGACGAGGCGCGCCAGTTCGGACTCACAGCGCTTAATCGCGCCTTGGACGGTATTACTGGTACCACCGCTGTGCACATCTGCTTCGGCTACGCCGCGATCATTCATTCGCGGCCGTCGGGCTATTCGTTCCTATCCGAACTGGAGCAGTGCAGCTGCCGTCAGGTCTCGATCGAGACCGCGCAATCCAATCTCGACTGCGCGGTGCTGAAGAACCTGTCAAACAAGAAAATCATCCTCGGCGTCATCGATCTGTCGAGTCAGCAGGTCGAGTCGCCGGAGCTGATCGCCACGCGTATTCGCCGCGCGCTGCCCTACGTCAACCCGGTCGACATCATCGTCGCGCCCGACTGTGGCATGAAGTACTTGCCGCGCGATGTCGCATTCGGAAAACTGCAGGCCATGGTGGCCGGCGCACAGATCGTACGTTTAGAGCTGGAACGCGGCCCGGGCAGCCAACCCGCGCCTGCGAAGTCCCAATAACTTGAGCTTGAGACAGGGGGTCCATATGAATAATCCAATGCTTCGACTGTCGCGACTGCTGCTGGTCGCGCTCGGCGTCTTCTTGGCCGCCGAGCCGGTGCTGGCAGCGGACTCCGACGAACTGCAGGAGATCGTGGTCACGGCCCGTAAGCGCGAAGAGTCGCTGCAGAACGTACCGGTGGCCGAGGACGCCTTCACTCAGCAGCAGATCCAGTCGGCGGGCATCGAAACCCCGCGCGACTTTGTCAACCTGGTACCCAATATGACCCTGGTCGAGGTGCAGAACGTCGGCAATTCCTTCATCACCATCCGCGGCATCTCGCAGGCGCGCAACAGCGAACCCTCGGTCGCGGTGCTGGTCGACGGCGTGCTCGAGCCCAACCCGTACGAGTTCGATCAGGAACTGAACGACATCCAGGAGATCGAAGTCCTCAAGGGACCTCAGGGCGCGCTCTATGGTCGCGACGCCATCGGCGGCGCGATCATCATCCGAACCGCGGATATGACGGATCACTTCGAAGGTAGCGCCAAGGCCGGCATCGGCAATGGGCTGTCCGAGAAGGGCCAGGTCGCGGTCAGCGGGCCCGTCGATGCAGCCGGTACGCTCAAGTATCGCGTCGCGCTGAACGCCTACAACACCGACGGCTTCCTGGAAAACGTGAACCTCGGCCGTAAGGCAGACCCGTACCGCGATTTCTCCGGACGCGTGCGCCTGCTGTGGACACCGACCGACAGCTGGAGTGCGGATCTGCGGCTGTATCGCGATCGGATCGAAACCACCGCCTACTACTACATCATTCCGCGTTCCGATGAAGCCAACGTATTCACCAGCTTCACCACGCCGCCGAATGCCAACGACATCACCAGTCCGATCCAGGACCAGAACCTCGGCACCGATAGACGCGATATTACCGACATCGCGCTGAAGCTGGACTTCAAGCAGGGCTACGGGACGTTCACGTCGACGTCGGACTACAATTTCACCAAGGAGATCGACACCGGCGATGCCTACGATTTCCGGCCGATTCGGAACTCCATCGCTTTCAATGATTTCTTTACCTTTATTCCCGCGGCTCTCGGCGGCTCGGCCGGTGAGAGCCAGAGTCAGTTCATCTCCGAGAAGACCGAGAGCGAGGAGTTGCGCTTCACTTCGAATCCGGTGAACGGCTTCTCGTGGATTGCTGGGGCATACTTCATCCACACCCAGCGCTTCATCTCCACGGACAATATCTTCGACCGCGGCGAGGGCGTGCCGGCCGTGTATGAGACGCCGCTAGTCGACCCGACCAACCCGTTCGCGACCAACACCAACGCTACATTCCTGTCCGACTCGCAGAACAACAACGCCTGGGCGGTGTTCGGCGATGCGACCTATGAGTTCAACAAGCAGTGGGAAATCGACGCCGCGATCCGCTATGACCGCGACCAGCGCCGCAACACCACCGACACGCCGACGGCCTTTTTGCCTGCGGCGACACTGGGGACGGCACATACCGGGGAGGTACGCGAGCAGACCTTCGATTCGGCGCAGCCCAAGGCCACGCTGCGTTACAAGCCGACCGACAATCTGACGTTCTATGGCGGCTGGAGTCGCGGCTTCCGCAGCGGCGGCTTCAACCAGACCGGTGTGGGCGCGGTGGCCGCATCAGAAGGCAAGCTGGGCGTTCACGACGTCTTTCAGGCCGAGGTCGCGGACACCTGGGAGTTGGGTGCCAAGAGCGAATGGCTCGACCGTCGCTTGAGCGCCAACATGGCGCTCTATTACACCAAGGATCGCAACGGCTATTTCTTCTTCTTCGATAACGTGACCGGGACGCAGAATCTGGGCAACCTCGACGCCTGGTACAAGGGTGGCGAGCTCGAGCTGACCGCCCGGCCGACCACCTGGCTCGACGTGTATGCCAACTACGGCTACAACGATGGCCGCATTACTGCGATGCAGGATCCCACGGTCATCGGCAACAAGCCGCCACTGCTGACGCAGGACACTTCCAACGCCGGTTTCCAGGTGCATCAGGACATTGGCGACGGGCTGAACGGCGTGCTGCGCCTGGATTACCGCCTGATCGGCCGCACCTGGTGGGATCCGTATGACGTGACCTCTCGCGATCCGGTCAACCTGATCGACCTGCGGGCCGGAGTCGAGGCCGAGCGCTGGACGGTTACCGCCTGGTCGAAGAATCTGACCAATAAGCTTTACAATGAGGAATTCTCGCCGGGTGGCTTCCTCTGGAGAGCGCTGCCGCGCCGCTACGGGATCGATTTCACCGTCAAGTTCTGATGCAGGGGTAAAGGCGTCATGGCCCAGTCAACCAAGCTTCCGATCCGACTGCATCACAATGCCTATGTGACGCGCGATCAGGAAAAGACGCGCCGGTTCTATGAGGAAGTCATCGGCATGCCGCTGGTGGCGACCTGGTGTGAATCGGATGAGCTGTTCGGGAAGATGCGCACCTACTGTCACACCTTCTTTGCAATGGGCGACGGCGGCGCATTGGCGTTTTTTCAGTTCGAGAACCCGGACGATCAGGCGGAGTTCGGACCCACTATGCCGGCATCACCGTTCCATCACATCGCGCTTGCAGTCGACGGCGATACCCAGGTGGCGATCGAGAAGCGCATCGCTGCGGCCGGCATCAAGCCGCCGGACACGTATGTGCTCGAGCATGGTTACTGCCGTTCGGTCTATGTCACCGACCCGAATGGATTGATTCTGGAATTCACCCGCGATCATCCGCAGGCGGACACGATCTCGCACGATCGGCGCGATGATGCGCACCGGGAACTGAAGCGCTGGCTGGCCGGGGATCATCACTCGAACAACACGTACCGCTAAAGCGGCGATATGCGCGAGTTCGATCAGAAGAGCATCACCCAGGCAGTGATCGGACGCCTGTCCGAGTGTCATGACCCGCGCTTCAAGCGCGTCATGACCGCGCTGATCACACATCTGCACGATTTCGTTCGTGACGTGAAGCTCACCGAGTCGGAGTGGATTGCGGCCATTCAGTTTCTGACCGACGTGGGCAGGACCTGCACCGACAAGCGTCAGGAGTTTATTCTGCTGTCGGACACGCTGGGTGTGTCGGTGCTGGTCATCACTCTCAACCACCCCGCCGACGAGGGCAGTGTCGAGTCGACGGTGATGGGACCCTTTTATTGGAAAGGGGCTCCCGATATGCCGCTCGGCAGCAATCTTGCGGTGGGGGTCAAAGGCGAACCGGCGTTTTATTCCGGACGCGTGCTCAGCGTTGACGGTCGGCCACTCGAGAATGCGCTGCTGGACATCTGGTCGGGCGACGGGGAAGGCAACTACGACATGCAAATGCCCGAGGAGACCGGCATGAAGGCGCGTGGCCGGATTCGCACGGATGCCCAGGGACGCTACTGGTTTCGCTCGATCTGCCCCAAGTTCTATCCGGTCCCGACCGACGGGCCGGTGGGACACATGCTGCGCAAGATGGGGCGACATCCCTTCCGCCCGGGCCACATACACATGATCGTGTCGGCTGCCGGGCACCTGCCGGTGACCACGCATCTGTTCGTGGCCGGCAGCCAGTACCTGGACTCCGATGCCGTCTTCGGAATGAAGGAGTCGCTGGTGGCGAAGTTCGATCGGCGTCCTGCCGGCACCGGCCCCACCGGAGAGCGTGTCGATACGCCCTTCTACACGGTCAGTTACGACTTCCGCCTGCGCCCCGTGAGCGCCACAACGCCGATCGAAGCCTGAGACGCCGCAGCCTTCTGGCGGTTGCGGCCACAGGCCGGCTGGTGCCGGCAGAGAGATTTGAACTCCCGACCAACGGTTTACAAAACCGCTGCTCTACCACTGAGCTATGCCGGCGCGGCGCAACCGGGACGCTTCATTATACGTGTCGAGACGATCGCGCCGCCTTTATCGCAGCACAGACTGTCGGTAGATTATCAGCTCAATGCTCGACGTCCTGATCGTTGGCGCCGGTCCCACCGGCCTGGTGCTGGCCCTGTGGTTGACGCGCCAGGGAGTGAAGGTGCGCGTGGTGGATCGCAGCGAGGGTCCGGGCAGCACCTCCCGGGCTCTGGCGGTGCAGGCGCGCACGCTGGAGCTATATCGCCAGCTGGATCTTACAGACACGGTCCTGGAACAGGCCCACCGAGTGCCGGGCCTGAATCTGTGGGTGCGCGGTCGCAGCGCCGCCCGGGTCTCCCTGGAAAACCTGAACCAGGATCTGACTCCGTATGGGCCCTGTATCATTCCCCAGGACCTGCATGAACGCCTGCTCATCGCGCGACTGAATGCACTGGGCGTCGAGGTCGAGCGCAGTACCGAACTCACCGCATTCGAACATCGTGCCGACCGGGTGTGCGTGCGCCTCAGGATCTCCGGTCAACATGACCAGCCGGTCGAAGCGGCGTATCTGGCCGGATGTGACGGAGCGCGCTCGGTGGTGCGACAGAGGCTGGACGTGGGATTTCCCGGCGGCACCTATCAGCAGGTCTTCTACGTCGCCGATGTCGGCGCCGCCGGCGCAGCCATGAACGGGGAACTGCACGTCGACCTCGACGAGGCCGATTTTCTTGCGGTGTTTCCGCTCAAGGGCGCCGGTCGGGCCCGCCTGATCGGCACTGTGCGCGATGCGCGCGCCGAGCGCGCCGAATCGCTCCAATTCGATGACGTGAGCGCGCGCGCAATCAGGCAGATGAAACTGCAGATCAGGAAGGTCAACTGGTTCTCGACCTACCGTGTGCACCACCGCGTAAGCGAGCGCTTTGGCGTCGGCCGGGTTTTCCTGCTCGGGGATGCCGCGCATATTCACAGCCCGGCCGGCGGTCAGGGCATGAACACCGGCATCGGCGATGCCATCAATCTGGCCTGGAAGTTGCGGGCGGTGCTCCGCGGGCAGGGGCCGGATGCGCTGCTGCAGACGTACGAAACCGAGCGCCGTGCCTTTGCGCAGCGACTGGTGGCGAGCACCGACCGTGGATTTACGCTGGCCACCGCACCCGGAATGCTGGCGCACTTCATGCGCACTCGCCTGCTGCCCATAGTGGTGCCGCTGCTGTTTGGATTTGCGGCAATGCGCAGGTACCTGTTCCGCACTGTCTCGCAGCTCACCCTGACCTATCGTGACAGTGCGATCAGCGACGGGCAGGCGGGCTCGATTCGGGGTGGCGACCGCCTGCCATGGGTTCGGACTGCGAATGGCGACAATTTCGATGCGCTCGCATCCATCGGCTGGCAACTGCACGTGTACGGTACGCTGCGACCGGAGCTGCGCTCGTGGTGCCGCGAGCACGAGCTGCCAGTGCAGGCCTATACGTGGCAGGAATCCTTCACCCAGAGCGCATTCACGCGCGATGCGATGTATCTGGTACGTCCCGACGCCTATGTCGGTCTGGCGTCGTGTACCCAGGATCCGCGATTGCTGGCGCGCTACGCCGATCGGCATGGCCTGGTACTGAGCCCCTGACCTTATCTCATGGCCGCGACCACCGATGCAATTGCTGCGATGGGCAAGCTGGCGGCGCCGCTGTTGGCGCTACTACCGTCGTCGTTGGTGCACGCCCAGGCCGGCCCTCCGTTTCTGAGCAACGATCCCGGCACGCCCGGTAACGCCAACTGGGAAATCAATGTCGCCGTGGCACCCACCGTTACGCGCGCCGCTGCGGCCTATCAGATACCACAGCTCGACGTGAACTACGGTCTGGGCGAGCGCGTGCAACTGACTTATGAAGTCCCGTTGGTCGTGCAAAATCGCGACGGCGCGCCGCGGACGAGCGGCTGGGGCAATTCCATGGCCGGAATGAAATGGAGATTTTTTGACCAGGGAGTAGATGGTTGGCAAGTGTCGACTTTCCCTCAGATCGAGACAGGTGGGTCCGCGCGTGCAGTCGACAAAGGACTGGCGGTCCTCGGCCCACGCTACTTTCTGCCGATCGAGATCGGTCGTACGCTCGGCGGCTTCGAGGTCGGTTTCGAGGCCGGTGAATTCGTGCCGGTGCGGGGACTGCACGAGACCACGCTCGGATTAGCGTTCGGCCATCCGCTGAGCTCGCGCCTCGAGCTGACAGCGGAACTGTTCAATGATCGGGTCTCGGCGCCGACCCCGGCGCAGACGACGCTGGATGTCGGCGGCCGCTGCCGCCTGCGCCCCGGTTTCATTGCGCTATTCATGGCGGGCCGCAGCATCGACGGCGTTGCCTTTGGACAGCCAGCGTTCTTCGGCTATTTTGGCGTACAGATTCTGCTCAGCGACTACGGCCGCCGATTAAATCCCAGTCCCTAGTAGGGAGATCACGATGATGCGACTTGCTGCCACTCTGACCGCGTCCGCATCGATGCTGCTGTGGGCATCGCCGCCGACTCGTGCTGACGCGGCCGACGCCCCGTACCACCTGGAGCGCTTGGTAGCGCTCGGGACGCCCGACCGATGGGATTACGTCTACGCCGATTCCGATACCCATCGTGTATTCGTCGCCCACGGCGATCGCGTCACAGTGGTGGACGGCAGTTCCGGACACCTCGTCGGTGAGATCGCTGGCCTTGCAGGCGGCGCCCACGGCATCGCGCTTGTCGCGGCGGTCGGTCGCGGCTACACCGATGACGGGCACGCCGGCATCGCCGCTTCGTTCGACCTGGGCACGCTACAGATCCAACACCGCATGCAGGCCGGGGCCGACGCCGATGGCATCGTGTTCGATCCCATCAGTGGCCACGTATTCGTAATCGATGGAGAGCCCGGCACCGTCACCGTAATCGATCCGCGCACCGACACCGTCCTGGCCGCGGCGTCGCTCGGCAGCCGCCTCGAATTCGGCGTGGCCGGCGGAGACGGCAAACTCTACGTCAACAGTGTCGAGAAGCATGAGATCGTGCGCCTGGATACGCGCAGCAACGCGGTCGATGCGCACTGGCCGATGCCGGCGTGTGAACGTCCGCACGGTCTTGCCATCGATCCGATGCGGCACTTGCTGTTTGCGGGCTGCGCAAACAGCACGCTGAGCGTCGTCGATACCGGCAGCGGCTCGGTAGTCGCCAATGTTCCGATCGGGCTGGGCAACGACGCAGTGGCTTTCGATCCCCGGCGCAATCTGATCTTCAGCCCCAACGGACAGGACGGCACGCTATCGATCATTCGGGAACGTGGCCCGAAACAGTTCGAGCCCGTGGCGACCCTGCCTACCGCGCGCAGCGCGCGTACCATTGCCATCGATGTGAGCACCGGCCGCCTGTATCTGGTCGCCGCCGACATCGATCCGACCCCACCGGATCCTTCTTCTACTTCTACCGGCGGCGCTCGCCCGCGCTACCTCCCCGGTTCGCTCAAGCTGCTGATACTGGCCCCGCAGCACCAGCGCTGAAGGTCAGCCGCCGGCCGCCTTGCCAGGGCAGTCGATCACCTGCATACCGGTCATGTTCTGAAACAGCCTGGTCTGCACATCCGGCTCGGATGGCTTCAGGTCGACGTCCAGCCAATGCATGCTGACCGTGTGCTGGTGCAAGTCGAGTACCGGTTTGTATCCGAGCTCACGCACCTGCTCGGCCCTGCGCACCGCGTGCGTCTGGTCGCTGAAAAACCCCACGGACACCCGGTCCGACTGTTCCGGCTGTGTCATCGAGACGGCGTCGTGAATGCCGGCCGCCGCCAGTTTGGCGATGACCGTACGCTGCGCGGCGGCGGTCAGTTCGCCGATGTAAACCCAGTAGCCATCGTTGACATTGGTATCGGCCATGCGATCACGCGGCTGCAGGCCGCGGGCGCGCAGCAAGTCGCTGGCCGCCGCGACCGCGAACGCGTCGGCAAACGGCCCGATGCTGCGGCAACGTGACGGCGCCGCGGCCGGCACCGACGACAGCTTAGCCAGCTCGAGCGTCGGCACCGCCGGCGTCGCAGATTTGGCCGAGCCCGCGGTAGCCGGCTTCGCCGGCCAATGAGTTGCGACCAGGAATACCAGGTTCAGGATCGCCAGCGCAAAGAACAGGTTACGCACGCCGTGATTTTATGCGAATTGGGCGTTCCGCGCCGTCGGCGAGCACGGCCAGGCCGCGCAGCACCAGATCATCCTCGCGTCGATAGTCGCTGCGTAGCAGCGGGATGATCGCGCGGGCGGCGCCTCCCGTGAGAATCAGTCGCGGCGATCGGCCCAGCATTCTGCGGCCTTGCTGCACCCCACGCTCGATCAGCGCGGCGCAGGCATGGCGCGCGCCGGCGATCAATGCGGTCCGGGTGTCGCGCGCGAACGGCGTGCCCGGCGCGTCCTCGAAAGCATCGAGGATGTAGCGTCCGCCGGCGCGACGCCGGATGCCGGCGGTATGCTGCAGCAGGGCGTCGATCATCAGCTGCGGTCCGGGCACCAGGCCGCCGCCGCGATGATGGCCGCGCGCGTCGAGCAGATCGATTGTCAGCGCGGTACCGAGGCCAACGATGCACAGGTCCTTGCCCGGGAACTGATGCCGCGCGCCGATCAATGCGACCCAGCGATCGACGCCAAGTCTCCAGGGTTCCGGATAGGCATTGCGCACACCCCCCGCCGCCGCGGTGGTGCGCGCAAATCGAGCCCTCGCGAAGCCGGCGCGCCGCAGCGCGTCGCGCAGTTGGAGCGCGACCTTCGCGCCACCGACATTGCAGACCCATACTGAACCTGGCTGGCCAATTCTGTGCAGCAGCCGCGACCAGGCCGCGGCCGAGCACAGCAGCGGTGCCAGCTCGATGGCACCCCGCCGGACGAATCGGCGCTGCCTCTGGCCGGTTTCGCTGCAGAGCGCCCACTTGATGCGCGTGTTGCCTATATCCAGCAGCAGCCGGCTCATGTCACCGTCCTCGCCGACACGTCGCCACTGACAAATCGCTGAATGCCATCACGCGTCTGCAGGCACAGCGCTCCTTCTGCGTCGATGCCCCGTGCATGACCCGCGACGCTGCCGCTGTCCGAGCTGACCACCACACGCTGGCCCGCCAGTGCGTCCGCCGCACGCCATTCCTGCATGAAGGCTGCAAAGCCATCGCGCTCGAATTGCTCCAACCCCGCGACCAGGTGCCCGATCAGGGCGCTGGCGATCCGGTTTCGATCGGGCCGCTTCAGACCGGTGGAGATGAGGTCCGTGGGCTCAGTGCCAGTGCTGGCGATGCGGCGCCTCATCGGCTCACCGACAACAACATTCAGACCAAGACCGATCACGGCCGACGCCGGTCCGCCCGCCTCGGCACGCAGTTCGATCAGGATGCCGCCAAGCTTTGCCGGACCCACCACCAGATCATTCGGCCACTTCAGCGCTACCCCGGCAACGCGCATCTGCGCCAGCGCGCGCAGCACGCACACTCCGACCGCCAGGCTCAGCGCGCTGATGTCACGCGGCATCATGGCAAAACACCAGGCAATCGACAGGCAGATAGCGCCGCCCGGCGGGCTGAGCCAGCTGCGGGCGCGGCGGCCGCGGCCGGCGCTCTGAAGCTCCGCGGTCAGAAAATCGAACTGCCCAGGCGGCACTGCGGCCTGCTGCATCAGATCGCTGTTGGTCGAACCGGTATTCCACTGACACCGGCCGTTGCGCAAGCGCACACGCACCGAACGCGCCAGCAGCTTCACGATCCGGCCGCGCTCCAGCAGCGTCGTGGCGTTTGGCAGCCGATAGCCACGGTTTGATACCGCGTGCACATCGACACCGAGTGCGCGCAGGCTGGCGATGGCCTTCCACACCGCATTGCGGCTCACGCCGCACTGTCCGGCCAGCGCGGTGCCGGAGTGGAACTTGCCATCCGACAGCAATCGATAGACGTGCTGCGACAGTGATCCGCGATCGGCCATTCACCCAGTCTCCGGCACTTCGGCCACCATACAGCGCACGCTGCCACCGCCCACGCTCTCGAGGGTCGGCACGGCTACCGCAACCACCTGCTCGACGCAGTCACGCAGCCGCGACCAGTTCCCATCGCCCGTCGATTGCAGACCGGAGCGTGCCTGCTCCGACATGATCAGCACGCCGCGTGCGAGCTCAAGGATGTTGGCCCCAAACCGAAGCATCGGCGCCATTCCGATCTCGATGATCTCACGCCCGCTGGACTTGAGGTTCGCAAGCACCCGGTCGCGATCGGCCGCCACGATCGAGGGCGTACAGACCACCGCCCAAGTCGAGCCGATGCTCAACATGACGTTGGTATGGTAGAGGGCAACGCCATCCGGGCCGCAGGCATCGAATAGAACCGGCGTGAAATTCATAAGCCCGGACCATTCGCGCACGGTCGCCTCATCGGTGCGCGCCGACCGGCAGGCGTAGGCAATCCGCCGTACATGATCGAGTACCAGGCTGCCGGTGCCTTCGAGAATCTGGCCACAGTCCTCACGCACGCGCAAGTCGACCAGACGCCGTCGGTGAAAACCGAGCTCTAGAGCAACCGTCTCGAGCGCGTCCAGGCGTCGCTCAGCGCGTCGGTTCGCCGCCTGCATCGGGTACAGCACCACGGTCCCATCCTGATGAAAGCTGACCCAATTATTTGGGAACACGGCATCCGGCTTTGCCGGCTCGCTGGTGTCCTCGAGCACGCACACCCTGACCCCGGCAGCCTCAATTGCCGTGCGCACACGATCGAATTCGTCGCGGGCACGCGCGGCAAGATCGGACATTGCCACCCCATGTTGGAAACGATTGCTGGCGGCGGTCTGATCGTTGTAGGCGAAATGTGCGGGTCGGACCAGCAACACGCCGCTGGCGCATTGCGACCGCGCGGCTGCATTGCTGCTCATCTCGAGTGATTGGTTCCGGTGCTCAACATGCGACTGCGCATGATACTGCGGCGGCCGCGGCACCGCGCCCGCGCGGTTGCAATCGGCCTTTAAGGAGCATAGCTTTCCTCGGATTGATTCCATGCCCGCGGGGTAGCACGCATGCGACGACCGATCTGGTGGATTGCCGGGGGCGTAATTCTGATCAGCGCGGCGGTACTGTTCTTCTCCTGGTGGCGCACGCATCGTCAGGCTCCTCCGGTCGCCACCGCACCGACGATCGCGCTACCCCCGCCGGTCTCGGCCATTCGCAACCCCCTCCCTGAAGCAGCACCCAACGCACCGCCGCTGCCGACGCTCGACGACAGCGACAATCCGCTGCACGACGCGCTCGGCGACCTGATGGGCAAGTCGACCATCGATCGAATCTTCAAGCCGGAGCTGCTGGTCCGGCACATCGTCGTGTCGATTGACAATCTACCGCGCAAGCACCTGTCGGTAGAACTGCGACCGACCAAGGCACTTCCTGGCGCCTTCATCGCCACCGGCAATGATCAGCAGGGCACGATCGATACCGCCAACTATCAGCGCTACGTGCCGTACGTGCAGGCCTTGCAGGCCATCGACATGAAGCGCATGGCCGCACTGTACGTGCACTTCTATCCGCTGTTCCAGCAGGCCTATCAGAGCCTGGGCTACCCTAATGGCTACTTCAACGATCGGCTGGTGTTCACCATCGACAATCTGCTGGCAACACCCGACATCACGACCGATATCTCGGTGGTGCGTCCGAATGTGATGTATCAATTTGCCGACCCGAAGCTCGAGGAACTGTCTTCCGGTCAGAAGGTGCTGTTGCGCATGGGTCCGGCGAACGCCACGATCGTCAAGGCCAAATTGCGTGAATTGCGCGCTCAGCTCGCCAACCAGCCGCACGACATGGCGAGTTCCTCCGGTGGCGCGCCACCCGGGCCCGCAACGCCGGCAACGCCCGCAGCAGCGCCCGCGGCCGGGAGCACCGCCCCCGCGGCGAGCCCCGTGCCCGCCGCCAACAGCTCCTCCGGCGGCCACTAGGGCGGACCGTTCAGCAGATTCGCCGGCGAATACTGGTCGGTCAGTATCCGCGCGCCGGTGTCCCAGTCGGGTCGGGTCGAAAACATCGCCAGCAGATCCTGCGGGTGGACGTCGAACTGCGGGAATGTCGCGACGAATCGGCGGCTGTTTCGCGCGGCCTCGTCGGTCGAAGGCAGCGGCGCATTCGAGGCGAGGATGATCCGGTTGTTGGCGCGCAGGTTGTAGAACTGCCCGAACACGATGCTGTAAGTGACCGATTCGTTGCTGTACAGCCGGCTGGACGAAAACGTGTTGGCGGCGACGATCCCACCCGGTTGCAGCAGCGACCGCACTTCGGTGAGGAACTCACGTGTCAGCATGTGCTCCGGTATGTACTGGTGCTCGTAGGCGTCCAGCATAATCAGCTCATAGCGCTTAGTGCCGCGCAGTGCCTGACGCACGTACGCCCGTCCGTCCTGGATGAACACATGAACGTGCTCGTCGGCGTGAAATCCGAAATAGTCCTGCGCCACCCGCACTACCGCGGGATCGATCTCCACGGTATCGATGTCAGAATCCGGCAGCAGCTTCTCCAACGTGTGCGGCAAGGTTCCGCCGCCCAGGCCGATGATCAGGATGCTGTTCGGATCGGGCTTCAAGAACAATGCGGCCAGCATCATCTTGGTGTACTCGAACACCAGGCGGTCGGGCGATTGCTGATTCAGGCAGGTCTGGCGCCCGATCGTGCACAGCCTGGTGAAGCACAGGCAACGCGTCGAGCCGTCCTGATACACGAAGATGTCCCGATACAGGGACTTCTCCGAATGAATCAGCTGTGGCGCCGTCATCGCACCGAGCAGCGCCACCGACGTCAGCGCCGTAGCCCAAACCCTCGACCATGCGCGGCAGATCACTCTGCCACCGAGGACCGCTGCAGCCAGACGGTGATGCCGACCACGGCCGAGATGCCGATCAGCATCAGCAGGATCTGATTCACTTCCAGGTACAGCACCAGGTAGAACGAGGTGAGTATCGTGCCGGCGGCGCTGCCGAAGGTCGATACGAAATACAACTTACCGGCCAGGTGGCCGGCGCTGCTGCGATCGGCGATCAGCAAGCGCACCGTATAGGGCGACACCATTCCGGAGATGCAGGTCGGGACGAAGAACAGCAGCGCAGCGGCCGCCAGTGAACCGAAGCGTGGGTCGCTGGTCATTGCGGACAGCCATTCGAGCAGGCGGTCGCTCCACAGCAGCATCGGGACAGCGGTCAGCGCCGCGGCCAGCAGGATACTCGCCAGTCGCCGCAGGCTCGGGGCGTGCAGCGAGGCACGCCCGCCCCACAGGTAGCCCAGCGACAGGGCCAGCATGAACACTGCGATGATTGCGCCCCAGACATAGATGCTGCTGCCGAAGTACGGCGCCAGCAACCGGCCGCCAAGCAGCTCGACTGCCATGACGAAAAATCCCGACCAACCGGCGATCACATAAAGCAGCAGGCGATGCATGGGTGCAGTCTAGCCGCGCCCCCGATCCGTTTGACAGAGTCGGCGGTCATCACTAGTGTTTGCGTAGCGCCTGCCCGCGAACCAACAGCGATAAATTCAGTCCTAAGGGCTCGATGCCGCCACTTTTCGCCCCCGCGCTGCCACTCACGAGATTCCGGCTGCTTGCGCTACTGTTTCTCAGCCTGGCGACGGCGTGTTCCACGATATCGCCGGTTGCCCCGGCGCATCCGGTAGAGTCCGGTCACTGGGTATTGGACAAGACGGCGAGCGACCAGGTCGAAATCAAGGTCTCGACCGCAGTGTCCGCCTGGCAGGCCAAGTTGCGAAAACACAGCGGCAATGCCGACATGGCGGGGAACCAGGGCTATAGCGGCGGCCGCGGACGTCGGGGCGGTACCCAGGGCGGCTCCCAGACTGGCTCGCCGAGCGACAGTGGCGCCAGTGATCTCGGCGGAGCCGACAACTCGGGCGAGGAATTCGATATGTACCGGCCCATCGCGCCGGATTTCAATGCTGTGCGGCATCGTCTGATCCAGGTGCTGACGCCGCCTCCCACGTTGCAGTTCGATACTGGTAGCGACTATGTGCGTATCGGCGCCGACGGCCTTCCAGCGCGCACCTATCATCCGGATGAAGATATCTCGCGCATCGACGAGTATGGGACTGCTCGGATCGACGTCGGCTGGAACGGAAATGCGTTCGAGTTACTGGCGCACTACTCGAGTCGGGCAACGTTGGAGGAGCATTACCAGACCGGTCCGCACCCCGACACACTGCAGGTGGTCTATCACCTGACCGACCCGATGGTCGGCAAGATCGATATCACCAGCATCTATCACCGCGGTTAGAGGGCGAAATTGTCGGCTTCGCCGGTGCGGATGCGAACCACACGCTGCAGTTCGCTGACGAATATTTTCCCGTCGCCGACCTTGCCGGTCTTGGCTGCCTTGACGATCGCATCGATCACCTGATCGACCAGCTCGCCGCGCACCGCGACGTCGAGGCGCGCCTTCGGCACGAAATCGACCACGTATTCGGCGCCCCGGTAGAGTTCGGTGTGCCCGCGTTGACGACCAAAGCCCTTGACCTCGGTAACCGTCATCCCGGAAACCCCGAGTTCCGAGAGCGCCGCTCGCACTTCGTCCAGCTTGAAGGGCTTGATGATCGCCGTGATTAATTTCATGCGGCTTGCTCCCTGGTCGGCGCTGCTTTTCAGCTCGCTTCGTGCATTTGCGACTGCGTATAGTTTTCCAGGCCCACCCGTTGCACCAGATCGAGCTGCGTCTCGAGCCAGTCGATATGGTGTTCCTCGGATTCCAGGATGTGTTCGAAGATCTCGCGCGACACGAAATCGCCGACGCGCTCGCAATCGGCGATGGCCGCCTTTAGATCGCCGTGGGCGGCGCGCTCGAGTTTCAAATCGCACTGGAGGATCTCCGGCACGTTCTCGCCGATCAGCAGCTTGCCAAGATCCTGCAGATTCGGCAGGCCTTCCAAGAACAGAATACGCTCGATCAATCGATCGGCGTGCTTCATCTCGTCGATCGATTCGTCGTACTCGTGCTTGTGCAGGCGCTTGAGGCCCCAGTTGGCGTACATGCGCGCGTGCAGAAAGTACTGATTGATTGCGGTGAGCTCGTTCTTCAGCACGGTATTGAGGTGCTGCAGGATCTTGCTATCGCCCTTCATGGCTCATCTCCAATCAGTGAGTTGGCTTTCGGGTACGGGCCCGACAGCCTAGCACCGCGCAGGGCGTCAGCGGGGCAAGCTGGAGATGGAGGCAATGCCTACGGGACTGGGGCTTTCAGGCGGCGACGGCGGTCGCAGCACCGAACTTTCTGCTCTGGCACTCGCGAATGACTTCGCGCGCGCAATCTTCGCAGCGGCCGCAGCAGCCGGCGACCGGCAGGTGCATCTGCACCTCGCCGAGCGATCGCGCACCGTGCTCGACGGCCCGTTGGATCTGGCGTTCGGTGATCCCGTGGCAGATGCAGACGTACATTGCGGCTCCTGCAGACACGACTAGGCTACATGCAAATGCGAATGATTGTCAATGCGATATGTGCCATAAAGCGGCACCCATGGCTATAACTATTTGATTTTGCTTGGCGGCGCGCTCATTGCAGCAGGTGAAAGCGGACTTTTACCTTGTCATCAACTTCGTCATTCCACTCTTTGCTGCCAATGCCGAAGTACGCGCGCGAGATCTCAAAGGCCCCGTCGTACACCATGGCTTTGCCGGCTGCGCTCACGGTCACCGGCACGGTCAGAGTCTGGGTCTTGCCCTTGAGGGTCAGCGTGCCAGTCGCATCGAAGTGTCCAGGCGACGTCGGCTTAACCGCGGTCGAGATGAACGTCGCCTTTGGATAGGTGCCGCTGTCGAGCCACTCCTTGTTGCGGACCTCGGAATCGTAGTCCGGTGAGCCCAGATCCAGGCTGCCGGTATCGACCTCGAGCGCGGCCTTGGCGGCAGTTGGCCGGGACGCGTCGTAATCGATCCGACCGTTGAATTTTTTCAGCGGCGCATCCACCGGGACGCTCTCTTCTCGAAAGGTCGCAACGATGCTGCTCTTGGAGGCATCGATCGCGGGATCCCCTGCCGCCATGGAGAGGAACGCCGCCGTCACCACCAGCGCAAAAAACACCACCGGCGAATCACGATTCATGGTGTAACTCCTCGGTGACGCTGCCACGCCAGCATGCGCCGCAGAGTCGCATCCCGGTCATAAAAGTGATGCTTGAGCGCCGCCGCCAAGTGAAGCATTACGAAGCCGAATAATGTCCACGCGAGCGTCGCGTGCACCACGACCAGCACCTTCGCCAGATCGGCGTTCTTATGTACCAGGTCGGGCAGCTGCCACAGTTTCAGATAGACGACCGGATAACCGGACGCCGAACTGTAGAGCCAACCAAAAATTGGGGTCACGATCATCAGACCATAGAGAGCCCAATGGGTGCCATGAGCAGCCAGGCGCTGCCAGCGCGGCATCGGCTCGTCTGGCGGTACCGGATGAGTCAGGCGCCAGACTAACCGGATAAGGACCAGGCCGAGCACGGTGATTCCAATCCACTTGTGATAGGAGTACAGGCGCAGCTTGCGCGGACTCATGTGCAGGTCGGTCATGGTCGTCCCGAGCGTGAGGTTCGCGGCGATCAGAAGCGCGACAAACCAGTGCAGGGCGACGGCGGTGCGCGTGTAAACGGGATGGTGCGGTACGGAATCCACAAGGCATGGTAGTAACTCGCCTCCGGCGGGTCAAAGGGACGGCCGACGCCGTAAGCACCTGCCTACGTCCAGCTAGTACAGTCAGCACTTCTACAAACGCCGGTTCGGCTACAGAATTTAGCGGCGGCTTCCTGTTAGTGAAATGATATGCATGTAATGCCGTCCGAAGCCTGTAGTGCGCCGGTATTCGAGGCCTCCTTGGGTGCCTACCTCGACCAGTTGCTGCACGCGCGCTGTTTGCCCCGCGGCGGTTGGGTGCAGCGAGTATTCAACCCGGCGGATCTGCCGGTTGCGCTCGAGCGCCGCGTTCGCGCGCGCTCCCCCGCCGCCGTCTGGCGTGCCTATACCGACGGTGTACGTTTGTGGTGCGCGACCTGTGTGGCGGTCGATGCATCCGCCTACCGTCCTTCCGCCGTTGCGCTTGAGGTGTTGTTCTTTGAAAACGACGGCGCACTGTGTGCCGGCGGCATCTGGACTTGCAGCGGCGATGGTGTGTGGCGCCTGGAAAAGCCGATCGACGGCTCCTATGAGGAATTCGCGTCCGGTGCGCTGAATTCCTAGCTCTGCGATTGGGCTTTAATCTGAACACGGACTGAACCGCCCAGCCCGCTGGCATTTCTTCACTTCCTGTAGGAGCACACTCATGCGCCGTTGGGTACGTTGCCCACGGCCGTTTAATCGACACCCCACAGATTTGCCGAGTGCTCGGGCCTAAGCTGCATGACAGTGAAGGATCAACTATTAGGGGTGCATCTTATGAAAGTAGCGTATCTGACATCACTGGCTTGCGCGACCCTGCTGTTGGGGTCCGCCATTGCCAGCGCACAGCAGTCCAGCACTCAGCAATCGGGTGCACAGCAATCGACCGGACAACAGCAGTCCGAGTATCCGTCCTCGGCTCCGCAGGGCAATTCCGAGACGCCGAGTCCTGGCAGCGAAGCCACCGGCAATGATCGCGATAGTTCATCGAAGTCCCCGCGAGTCAATCCGAACCACCCTTCGCCGCCTGCTGTCGGCCAGGACAAGGGTACCGGCAACGATATGATGAATCCGAAGGACGAGGCCAACAAGAGCAGCAGTTCCAGCACCAACAGTTCCAGCACCAAGATGAAGGAAGCCAGCGCCACGCGGCCGGACTTCAGCACTCTGGACAAGCAGAACAAGGGCACGCTCTCGCGGGCGGAAGTGAAGAGCAACAAGTGGCTCAGCAAGAATTTCGCCAAGTGTGATACCGACCACGATGGCACGCTGAGTCGCGACGAATACGAAGCCTGTCACTGATCCGATCGGCAAGGTCGCATACCAGGCAAGTCGTTGGGCGCACATTAGACCCTTCGACCTGCCTGGTCGCCTTTGAATCCATTATGAGCGTTCAATATCCGGCCGGAGCCAGGCACTGGCTCCGGCTCTTCCGTTGCCTGAGTATCGTGTTGTGCCTCGCGGCATCGCGCGTGGCCGTGGCGCAGACGACCCAGTCACCGCTGTTGGAATGGCAGTATCCGGGCGGCACGATCCTCGAGCGCGTCTACGAGCCGAACCTGCCGGAATGGCGCGTGGTGCTGGGCGGTGCGGTGGTGACGTTACCGCTGTATGAAGGAGCGTCCCGCTATCGCATCGAGCCGGGGCCGGTAATCGACATACGGTACAAGGACATTGCCTTTGCCACGGTGGGTGAAGGCATCGGCTACAACTTCTGGCGCGGCGAGAAATCACAGGCTGGCATTTCCCTGGGATATGACCTCGGACGCAAGATGTCGGATGACTATCGCGAACTACGTGGGCTGGGGGATATCAGCGCGGCGCCGGTCGTCAAGATATTCGGGACTATGGTCGTGTCGAAGCGCTTCCCGCTGGTGCTGCGAGCCGACGTGCGACGCATCATGGGCGGGGCCGACGGCACCGTCGGCGACGTCGGCTTCTTCATGCCATTGCCGGGCAGTTCGAAGAAGTTTGTCATGTTCGCAGGGCCCTCGGCCATGTTCGCCGATGGGCGCTACGAACGTCGGGAGTTTGGGGTCTCACCCACGCAATCGGTAGCCTCCGGCTTACCGGTATATTTTGCCCACAGCGGGCTGGAATCGGCCGGTTTCGGGTTCAGTGCGACCCGACTCATTACCGATCATTGGCTGGTCAACACCGACATGGCGGCCAAGCGCATGTTCGGAAGCGCCGGTGACAGTCCGATCACCAGGGCGCGCGTGCAGATCATTGGGGAACTGTCGAGCGAGTATCGCTGGTAGAAATCCTGCTGCTCATTGACATCCGGGTGCTTGCGCGGTAATTGTCCGCGTCAGAATTTCAATAACAGCCCGTTCGTAGATGCGCCATCGACGAGTGTCGAGACGAGGTGTCAATAGCGCGCTGCTCGCGGCAATCGCGACAGGCTGG
>DASXYW010000072.1:0-11522 GCA_036502265.1 Steroidobacteraceae bacterium
GAAGGCCAACCTGCCGGCCGGCAGCAGCGTGCATGTCGCTCACACCCCGAAAAATTCGCTCGATCAGGTGGTCGACGTGTCCCTCAAGGTGCAGCAGACCGGCCTGCGCGCCTGTCCCCACATTGTCGCGCGTCGCATCCAGGATGAGGCCTCGCTGCGCGCCGCGCTGCGCGCTCTTACCCAGGGCGGCGTCGATCAGGTACTGCTGGTGGCCGGCGATCGCCAGCCACCGCTGGGCAGCTACTCGAGCACCCTGGAGATCCTCGACAGTGGTGCATTGGTCGATGCGGGTATTCGCCGCATCGGCGTGGCCGGCCATCCGGATGGTCACCCGGCCATCGATTCGCTGACCTTGTGGCAGGCGCTGGCCGACAAGCAGCGCTATGGCGAGCGCACCGGCATCGCGGTCCAGATCGTCAGTCAGTTCAGCTTCAATTCCGACGCTGTGTACGGCTGGCAGCGCGACCTGGCCTCGCACGGCATCACCCTGCCGGTGCGCGTTGGCATCGCCGGCCCCACGCCGCTGATCAAGCTGCTGCAGTTTGCCGTGCGTTGTGGCGTGGGCACTTCGGTGCGCAGTGCCGCGCAGCTGCTCGCCAGCGCCAAGAGTGTCTCCAATCTTGCCACCTCACCGGAACAGCACGTCCTGAGTCTGGCTCGCTCGCACGTGGCCGGCGAGCATGCACAGCTGCTGGCACCGCATTTTTTTGCTTTCGGCGGCACGCTCAAGACCGTGCAATGGATTCACCGCCTGGCCGAAGGCGAATTCGAAGTGGACCGGGAGCTGAAGGTGGCCGCCGGCATGGAGCGCATGGCGGACGGCTGAGGCTGGCTACATCGTGTGCGTGGCTTTGTCCCCGGAGATCGCCCCGGCCAGATAATTCTCTATCTTGGCGCGCGTCTGGCCGCGGTCCTGATCGGAAAACTGCACACCAATGCCGGCGGTACGCTTGCCCTGCGCACCCTTCGGGGTGACCCAGATCACGCGGCCGGCGACCGGCAGTTTCTCATCTTCACCCATCAGATTGAGCAGCATGAACACCTCATCGCCGAGGCGGTAGTTGCTGTTGGTCGGGATGAACAGCCCACCGTTCTGCACGAACGGCATGTAAGCCAGATACAGGGCACTCTTGTCCTTGATGGTCAGCGTCAGCAAGCCCGGCTTGTTGATGCCGGATCTGGAATTGGGGTCTTTGGCCATGGTCCTTCGCGGTATCCCTCTGAGCTCCTAGCGCTCGGCGCGTCCCGGCACCGCGCCGGGGGCTCGGGCGCGGCGCAACTGCCACAGCAGTTGCTCGAGCAGCAACGAGCGATTGACACTCGTCCGTCGCAACCGCCGCAGCTCGTACAGGCCCTCCAGCAGCCGCAGCAGCAATGCAATATTCATGTCCGAACCAGATTCTGGCAAGTGGGTCCTACTGCGCAATTCCGGCGATTGCCGCTGCGAGGTCGCAGCTTCATCGATGCGCGCTGTGATCCAGGTCTCAACGCAGGCCACGCGCAGACCCGTGGGGTCGCCCTTGGTCCAGCGCTCGGCGCTGGCGGCGATGTCGCCCTGGCCGGCGACGATATCGGCCAGAGCGCGATCGGTATCGGCTTTCTGGCGCGCCAGTGCCGCCGCGTCGACCTGCAGCGCCTCGAACGGAGCATCGCCCAGCACATCGAGCACCACCGGCCAGAGCGCCGGCCCGCACCGTCCCTGCAACCAGGCCACACTGGCCGCGCGCGCCGGCGCCGGTATCCGCAGCCGCAGACAGCGGCTCACGATCGTCGCCGGCAGCTTCACCGCGCTGCTCGCCACGAGAATGAGCGTGACGTTGGGGCGCGGCTCCTCCAGGGTCTTGAGCAGCGCGTCGGCGGCATTGCGATTGAGGCTGTCAGCAGGAGAAATCAGGGCCACCGTGGCACCACCGCCGTGCGCGGTCAGCGCCAGCTGTTGCGCCAACTCGCGCACCTGCTCCACCACGATGTAATTGGACTCCTCGATGGGGTGCAGCTGGTAAAAGTCCGGATGCTGGCCGACGCCAAACTGGCGGCAGTCGCGACAGCGGCCGCACGGTGCGTCCGGTTCGCGGCAGAGGGCCAGCTGAGCGGCATACAGCGCCAGCGCCTCGCCGCCGGCCCCGCGCTCGTCCTGGATCAGCAGCCCGGCCGGAAAGCGCTGCTGCGCGCGGGCGCGGCGCAGCTGCTCGATCGCCGGGGTCAGCCAGGGCGCGCTGGTCGCGGCCGGGGCTTTGCTGCTCGCTTCACTCATGGCTTGCGGGTGCCGGCAGCAGGTCGGCGATCGCCTCGAGCGCCTGCTCCAACACGCGCTCGGGAGCGCAGGCGCCATCGATAACGCGCACCCGGCGCGGCTCGTTCTCTGCCAGGTCCAGATAGCAGCTGCGCACGCGCTCGAAGAAGTCGCGATCCTCGTCCTCGAATCGATCGCCCTGACCTTCGCGATTGCGCACCCGCGCGAGCGCCAATCCCACCGGCAGATCCAGCACCAGACTGCGCTCGGGCCACATATCCCCGTGCACCATATCCGCGAGCCGCTCGATCAGCTCGGCGTCGACCTGCCGGCCGGCGCCTTGGTAGGCACGCGTGGCGTCGGTGAAGCGATCACAGATCACCCAGGTACCGCTGCTCAAGGCGGGCCGGATCAGATTCTCCAGGTGAATCGCCCGCGCGGCGAACATCAGCAGGGTCTCCGATTCGGCGCTGATCGGTTCCGGTCCGCGCGCCAGCACCAGCGCGCGCAACTGCTCGGCCAGCGGCGTGCCGCCCGGCTCGCGCGTGACGCGCACATTCAGTGCGCGCTGCCGCAGCGCCGACTCGAGCGCGCGCGCCAGGGTCGACTTGCCGGCTCCCTCGATGCCCTCGAGCGTGATGAAATGACCAATCGGGTTCATGGGACCTGCTTCGGCGCCGGAGCGGGCGGGCCTTCGCCGCGCGCGTCGGGCGCCACCCCGAGCTTGCGCAGATAGGCCCGCAGCGCCACGTCGTGCTGAGCGAGTGTGGCCGAGAACACGTGGCTGCCATCGCCATTGCCTGAGGCCACGAAGTACAGCGCATCGCTGGCGGCCGGATGCACGGCAGCCTGCAGCGCGGCCTCGCCCGGCAGCGCGATCGGCGTGGGTGGCATGCCGGTACGGGTGTAGGTGTTGTAAGGCGTATCGCTCTCCAGGTCGCGGGTGTGGATGTGGCCGTCGTAATTTTCGCCCAGCCCATAGATTACCGTCGGATCGGACTGCAGGCGCATTCCGGCGCGCAGCCGGTTTACGAACACGGCCGCGACCTTCGGTCGCTCGTCCTCGCGCGCGGTCTCCTTTTCGACGATCGAGGCAAGAATCAGGACCTGGTCGGCGTTGGTCAGGGGCAGATCTGGCGCCCGGGCGAGCCAGGTGGCGTCGAGCGCACTGTGCATGCGTTCATAGGCACGCTCATAGATGCGCCGGTCGCTGGTGCCGGCTGCAAAGCGATAGGTATCCGGAAAGAACCGGCCCTCGGCAGGCTCGTCCGCATGTCCAAGCGTCTCCATCAGCTGTGCATCGGATAGTTGCTGCAATTGATGGGCGATGCCCGGGTGCGCATCCAACGCATGGCGCATCTGCGCGAAGCTCCAGCCTTCGACCACCGTCACCGATTCGAGCACGACTCGGCCGGCGATCAGCTGATCGAGCACTTCGCGCGCGCTCGAGTGCGGGGGTATCTCATAGTTGCCCGATTGCAGGCGCGGCGTGGCCCGATGCAGCCGAAGGTAGAGCTCCACTAGTCGCGCGTGGCGCAGCGCGCCCTGCTGCTGCAGGCTGGTCAACACACTGCGCAGACTGGCGCCGGACGGCACCTCGATGCGTACCGGCTGCGCTCCCGCCGTTGGTTGCACCATCTCCCAGTCGAGCCCGCGCCAGGCCAGCAGCGCCGCCGCGGCCACGATCAGCAGCAGCACCAAAAGTCTACGGATGCGCCGCATCAATCGTCTCCCGCAGCGCCTGCGCCGGGGTGTCGGCGGGCAGCTCGCGACCAGCCAACTGCCGCACCGGTTGCAGGCCCCAGCGCACGTTGGTCACGAACGCGGCGCGCACGCCGGCAAGCTCGGCGGCCGACACCGCCCGCTCGGGCACGGTCAGGCCAAGCCGCGCGGCCGCTTCCAGCACCAGCCGACGCATGATGCCGGCGACCCCACAATCAGTCAGCGCCGGGGTGAATAACCCGTCCTGATCGAGGAAGAACACGTTCGACATGCTGCCACCGATCACCTGGCCGGCGGTCGATAACATCAGCACCTCATCCTCGCGCGCCGCATCGCGCTGCTGCTGCGCGAGCACCTGTTCCAGGCGGTTCAGATGCTTCAGACCTGCGAGCCGCGGGTTGATCCCGAGTGTGACCGGGGAAATTCCGAGCCGCAAACCGGCCGCCTCACACGGCGCGCTCGGTGGCCAGTCATGGCGAGTTACGATGCGCGTTGGCCGCTCCTCGCCGGACGGAGCATAGCCGCGGCGCCGGGCAGTCCCGCGCGTCACCACGACCTTGACCAGGCAAGGCGCGTTGCCCTGGGCGACGGCGCCGATTTCGGTGCGCAGCGTGGCGAAGTCACGGAACGGCAGGCGCAGCCGCTCGCATCCGGTGCGCAGGCGCTGCAGATGCAGATCCAGCCAGCGCGGCCGGCCGGCCCGACAGCTGATCGTCTCGAACAAGCCATCGCCATACTGTAGCCCGCGGTCGCTGCAATCGATGAGTCGCCCCTCGCGCCCGTCGATCAGCACTTCGATCATGCTCCGCTTACCGCCGCCAGCAGCCCGCGCGCCTTGGCACGCGTTTCGGCCAGCTCGCGCCGCCAGTCCGAGTCGGCCACGATCCCGGCGCCGGTGCGAAACTCCAACGCCCCCGGCTGCAGCGTCAGGCTGCGAATCAGGATGTTGAAGTCCATCGAACCGTCGAGGTTGATGTAGCCCAGGCCTCCGGTATAAGCCTGGCGCGCTTCGGCCTCGAGCTCGGCGATGATCTGCATGCAGCGAAATTTCGGGCAGCCGGTGATCGTGCCGCCGGGGAATACCGCACGCAGCACGTCGACCGGCGTGACCTGAGGCAGCAGCTCGCCGCCGACGTTGGAGACGATGTGGTGGACATGCGGATAGCTCTCGATGTGCATGAACTGATCGGCTCGCACGCTACCGGGACGGCAGATCCGGCCCAGGTCGTTGCGCTCCAGATCGATCAGCATGACGTGCTCGGCGCGCTCCTTTGGGTGCGCGATCAACGCTGCGATCTCGTGCTCATGATCGCCGGGGGCCCCGCTGCGCGGCCGGGTACCGGCGATCGGGCGCGTGTCGACGTGGCCGCCGGCAACCCGCACCAGGCGCTCGGGCGAGGAGCTCAGCAGGCGCCACTGCCGAAACTGCGCCAGACCCGCGAACGGCGCCGGATTGACTGCGCGCAACCGCTCGTACAGCGCAGCACCGACCGACTGCAACGGTTCTTGTCGCGGCACGCTGGCGCGCCAGGGGCGTGACAGATTGGCCTGATAAATGTCACCGGCCCGGATGTATTCCAGCGCCGCCTCGACCCGCACGCGATATCGGCGCGCAGACTCCTCGCTCACAGCCAGTCGGGTAAGGCCGTGGTGCTCCGGCTCAGGTAGCTGCGCCACCGCCTGCTGCAAACCCTCCAGCAGATCGTCGCGTCCGGCCTCGGCAAACAACCAGGATTCGCGCCTCACGTGGTCGTACGCGATGCCGCACGCAATGCGCAGTGCAAACGCCGCCGGCGCCGATGCATCGGGCTGCTCGGGCACCGCAAGATCAAGCAGCGGCTCGACTTCGGCGGCCAGCTCGTAGCCCAGGAACACCACCCATCCGCCGCGAAAGGGACCCGGTGACCGCTCCGATGAGGTCGCCGCGATCTCGTCACCCCGCGCGCGCCGCTCGGCGCGCCACCAGCCGTCGAGGGCCGCCAGAAAGCCGTCCGCGGTGGGCGCCGGGCCCGGGCTCGCGTGCAACTGGCGCCGTCCGTCCTGCCACAGCGTCGCCTGGGGATAAGCCGCCAGAACCGAGTAGCGGCTCAAGGGGCCGCGCGCGGCGCTGTCCAGCAGTACCGGAAAGGCTTCCGGGTCGGCGTACGCAAGCCGGCGCAGCGTGGCATCGTCGGCCTCGATTGCCTGCAGCAGCAGCCCGTCGGACTCGGCGATCTGCGCCATGGGCGAATATCCTCGCTCCCGGTGCGCTTGGCGGTTGCGTCAGTCGCCAGGGCGCCGAAACACCAGCGTACCGTTGGTGCCGCCGAAGCCGAACGAGTTCGAGACCGCCACGTCGATGTGCATCTTGCGTGCGGCATTGGGCACATAGTCGAGATCGCAGTCCGGATCAGGGGTCTGATAGTTGGTGGTCGGCGGGGCCACCTGGTCGCGCAGCGCGAGCACGCTAAAGATCGCCTCGATAACACCGGCTGCCCCCAGCAGATGGCCGGTCATTGATTTGGTCGAGCTGATCGCAAGCTTGCGCGCATGGTCCCCGAACGCGCGTTTGATGGCGATGGTCTCGGCCTTGTCGCCCAGCCCGGTCGAGGTGGCGTGAGCGTTCAAATATTGCACATCCTCGGGATTGACGTGCGCGTCGCGCAGCGCATTGACCATGGCCAGGCGGGCGCCATCGCCATCGTCCGGCGGTGCGGTGATGTGATGTGCATCGCCACTCATGCCGAAGCCAAGCAGTTCTGCATAGATGCGTGCACCGCGCCGCTGCGCGTGCTCGAGTTCCTCCAGCACCAGCGCACCGCCGCCGTCGCCGAGCACGAATCCGTCGCGATCGCGGTCCCACGGACGACTGGCGGTCTGCGGTGAATCATTGCGCGCCGACAGCGCCTTGGCCTGCCCGAAACCGCCCAGACCGATGGGCGTGGTGGCCATCTCCGCACCGCCCGTGACGATCAGATCCGCATCGCCATACTGAATGCAGCGCGCACCGAGCCCGATGGCGTGGGTCGAGGTGGTGCAGGCCGTGACCACACCGAGGTTGGGTCCGCGCAGCCCGTAGCGGATCGACAGGTGCCCGGAAATCATGTTGATGATGGTCGAGGGCACGAAGAACGGGGAGATCTTGCGTGGATTGGAGCCCGAATCGACATAGGCCGCGTGGGTCTCTTCGATGGTTTTGAGCCCGCCGATGCCGGCACCGGTCACCACCCCGCAGCGGTCGCGATCTAGCTTGTCGAATTCCAGGCCGGCGTCCTCGACCGCCTGTACGCCCGCGGCGATCCCGTAGTGCATGAATTCGTCCATGCGCCGGGCGTCCTTGAGGCTCATGTAGGTTTCGACCGAGAAATTGCGCACCGCGCCACCGAAGCGGGTGGGAAATGCCGACACGTCGAAGCGCTTGATCGGCGCGATGCCGCTCTCGCCGCGCAGGATCGCGGCCCACGACTCGGCGACATTGCCCCCGACCGGGCAGACGATACCCAGGCCGGTGATGACTATCCGGCGTTTACTCAACTCGGCTCCTGAAACGGAACGGCGGCCACCGCCCCAATACGGGCGGCCACCAGGACGAGGTCAGGCTTTGTTACGGCGCTCGCCGATGTAGTCAATCGCCTGCTGCACGGTGGTGATTTTTTCCGCATCTTCGTCCGGAATCTCGATCTCGAACTCCTCTTCCAGAGCCATGACCAGTTCGACTGTATCGAGCGAGTCGGCGCCCAGATCGTCGACGAACGAGGCGGCGTTGGTGACTTGCTCAGCCTTCACACCGAGCTGTTCGGCAACAATCGCCTTCACCTGTTGTTCCACGGTGCTCATCGTTGAATATCCCTCTATCGAGTTGGCAGTTACGACCCCGTCGCATGCGGCGCGTATTCTAGGCGAAGCCCCGGAAGCGCGCCAATCGAACACAGCGGGAGTGCTTGATTGTGCAGATTATTTGCGCTGCCGCGGGAGATATCGGATTAAAACCTATCCCATATACATCCCGCCGTTGACGTGCAGTGTCTGACCGGTGATGTAACCGGACTCCGGGGAGGCCAGAAACAGCACCGCGCTGGCCACTTCCTCGGCACTACCGAAGCGGCCGATCGGGATTTGCGCCAAGTACGCGCCCCTTTGTGCCTCGGGCAGCGAGCGCGTCATATCGGTCTCAATGAATCCCGGCGCCACCGTATTCACTGTGATGTTGCGTGAAGCCACCTCGCGAGCCAGGGCCTTGGTGAATCCGACCAGCCCGGCCTTGGCCGCCGCGTAATGTACCTGCCCGGCGTTGCCGATCGAGCCCACCACGGAGCCGATGTTGACGATGCGGCCCCGACGCTCCTTGAGCATGCGGCGCAAGCAGGCCTTCGACAGCCGGAAGATGGCCGACAGGTTGATCTGTAGGGTCTGGTCCCAGTCCTCGTTTTTCATTCTCAAAATCAAAGAGTCGCGAGCGATACCTGCATTGTTTACGAGAATGTTGGGTAGCCCTTCGGCGGCCTCGAGGGCATCGATCAGGCCGTCGGTGGAGCGCGGCTCGGTCGCACTCCACACCAGAGCGCGCCCGCGGATGCCCGCGGCAGCAAGATCCGCGCTGAGCTGGGCCGCACCCTGCTCGGTGGTCGAGGTGCCGATGATTGTTGCGCCAGCACGTCCAAGGGCCACGGCGATCGCGTGTCCGATACCGCGCGAGGCCCCGGTGATCAGCGCCAAATCTGTCTCAAGCATGGGCGCTTCCCGGGATGCAGGCACTGCCTGTCGCCGAGGTCGCCGCCACGGCCGCCGTCAGCGACTGCGGATCCTCGAGCGCGAAACAGCTCGCGCCACGCTCGATGCGCCGATTCAGCCCCGTCAGCACCTTTCCCGGGCCGCACTCGATCAAGTGCGATGCGCCCGTCAGGACCGCGCGGACCGTCTGCGCCCAGCGCACCGGACTGGCCAGCTGGCGCACCAGCGTCGCACGAATATCGGCCGGATCGGAGTGCTCCCCCCCGTCCACGGCGCTGAAGTAGCGGTACGCCGGGGTTCGTACCCGGATGCTATCCAGGCGCTCGGACAGGTGCTTCGCGGCATCGAGCATCAGACGAGAATGCGCGGGCACGCTGACCGGCAGCAGCCTGGCGCGTTTGGCCCCGCGTTCCCGGGCCAGCGTCATGGCACGCTCGACCGCCGCTGTCGCTCCGGCGATCACGACCTGACCGGGCGAGTTAAAATTGACCGCCTCCACCACCTCGCCCTGCGCCACTTCGGCGCACAACCCTTCGACTTGCGCGTCCTCCAGGCCCAGCACCGCGGCCATGGCGCCGGCGCCTTCCGGTACGGCCCGTTGCATGAGTTGTCCGCGGTACTGCACCAAGCGCACCGCCTCTTCGAACGGCAGCGCTTCCGCGCAGGTCAGCGCCGTGAATTCCCCCAGGCTGTGACCAGCTACGATGCCCGGTGAGCCCCCGCCGGCGGCGCGCCAGGCTCGCCACGTGGCAATTCCGGCCACCAGCATCGCCGGCTGCGTGTTTTCGGTGCTGCTGAGCCGCTCCGCGGGTCCCTGCGCCATCAGGCGTCCCAGGTCAAAACCCAGCGCGGCCGAGCCCTGCTGCACGCACTGCGCCGCTTCCGGATAGCGCTCCAGCAGGGCGCTGAGCATGCCGACCGATTGCGACCCCTGGCCAGGAAACACCAGTGCGATGGACATCTTTTGCGCCGACCCCGTTGGAAGCGGCGCGGATTATAGCGACTTCGCCAGAGCACGCGGCACGACGGCCGCGATCAGACCGCCGAGCGCCCCGAACAGGTGGGCGGCCGGCACCAGCGGCAGATCGTGCTCCAGCAGGCTCGCGCCCGACTGTTGCTCGTACACCAGCTTGACGATCAGCAGCAGCAACAGCGTCGCGCCCATCCCGTCGCCGCGCCGGTAGGCACCAAAAGCGCCCGCACCCCAGAGCGCATGCAGCACGCCGGAGGCCCCGAGGTACCAGTCGACTTCTGGCCGCAGGAACCATAACCCGGCATCGATGGCCGCCGCGCCCGCCAGGGTGATGCATAGCCAGCGCCAAGGCGAGAATTCGCGCGCGAACAGCGCCCAGAGCAGCGCAAGTCCGGCGCAGTTGAGCAGCGTGTGCTGCCAGCCCAGGTGCACCAGGTGCGCGCTGATCAGTCGCCACCACTGAAACTGTGCCAGACCTGCGCGCTCATACCGCAGCTGCTCGCGACCCCACTCGCCAGTGGCTGCAACGGCCAGCAGCACGGCGAGCGAAGCGAGCAATACCGGGCCGTATCGGCCGTCGCAGTTTGCCGACCGGAACCAAGACTGTGCACTGGTGTCAGTTCTGGAGAATTTCATTTGTTATCATCGAGACATCGATCGCCGGGGCGATTTCGCCGGGCCAGTTAACTATATGACCACCAACTTTCGCGCAACCTGCGGGATCACCGCGTCGCTGCAGCGCGGCTTCACGCTCATCGAGATCATGGTGGTGGTGATCATTATCGGCCTGCTGGCCGCGGTGGTGGTGCCGCAGTTCCTGGGGCGCGTCGACGATGCGCGCATCGCGAAAGCCAAGCAGGACATCCAGGCCCTGGAGACGGGTCTGACCATGTACAAACTGGACAATTTCTCCTACCCGACCAACGAACAGGGAATCAAGGCATTGGTCGAGAAGCCTAACGATCCCAACGTCCGCAACTGGCGGGCCGGCGGGTACCTCAAACATCTGCCGAAGGATCCGTGGGGCAACGACTACCAGTATCAGAACCCGGGCACACACGGAGAGATCGATCTGTCCTCCTTCGGCGCCGACGGCCAGGCCGGTGGCGAAGGTGTGAATGCCGATATCGGCAACTGGAACCTCGATAACTGAGGTCGTGGCCCTCGGGCACGCTCCTGGTGATTCCAAACTTCCGGCCCGACTCGCGGTTCGCGCGGCAGCGCGGCTTCACCCTGATCGAGATCCTGGTGGTGATGGTGATCATCGGCATCGTCGTGGTGGGCGCGATCCTGAGTCTGGGAGCCACCGGCCGCGACAGCCAGCTCGAGCGCGAGCGTGATCGGCTTTCGGCCCTGTTCGCTTACGTGCATGAGCGCGGCGCGATGCTGACGCTCGAATACGGGCTGCGCTGCGGCCAGCATGGCTATCGCTTCGTGTACTTCGACAACATCACCAACCGCTGGGTGCCGGAAGATGTGGACGACACGCTGCGCGCGCGGCGGCTGCCCGCCGGATTGAGCCTGACGCTGTCGATCGAGGGTCGGCCGATCGTGCTTACCGACAAGGCGCTGACGGTCGACCCGCACGCGGCGGCCGCGGCGTTAAGCCCCGGCAGCACGGTGTCGCAACTGGGCAGCGACATGCCCAGCAGCTTCAACAATCAATTGGCGGACAACTCGCCGCAGATCATGCTGTTCTCCAACGGCGATACCAACGTGTTCGCGCTGACGATCACGCGTGACGGCGTTCGGCGCAACGTTACCCTGCAGAGCGCTCCGGACGGCAGCGTGCACGTCGGTGACGTCCTGGAAGGCAAGCGATGAAGGCGGCGATGCGCGGCTTTACCCTGATCGAGGTGATGGTCGCCCTGGTGATCGTCGCTT
>DASXYW010000073.1:0-34479 GCA_036502265.1 Steroidobacteraceae bacterium
AGTTGCCCGGCGGTCATCTCGGCGAACATCGGCAATGACAACACGCGCGACTGGTGGCGATGGGCATTCGGATAGTCGTCCGGGCGACACCTCAGATAGGCGTAGGCCGGCAGAAACGGCAGTGCCACCGGGTAATTGATCACCGTCTGGATGCCCCGCTCCTTCAGATGCTGCGCCAGCTGGTCGCGCCGCTCGTGTCGCACCACGTACAGGTGGTACACGTGCTCCCTGCCCTCGCCGACCACCGGCGTGACGACGCCCGGCACGCCGGCAAGGCGCCGCGCGTAGTCCGCAGCGATCTGCTGGCGCTGGCGATTCCAGGCGGCCAGCCGCCGCAGCTTGACCGACAGCACGGCAGCCTGCAATCCATCCAGTCGCGAGTTGATACCCTCGATCTGGTGATCGCCCTTCTTCAGGCCGCCATGCCGCGCATACATCGCCATCAGGCGGGCCGCGTCGTCGTCGTTGGTGACGATTGCCCCTGCATCGCCCATGGCACCCAGATTCTTGCCCGGATAAAACGAGAATGTGGCGACGTTGCCGAACGTGCCCACCATCCGACCGCGGTATTTGGCCAGATGCGCCTGGGCGCAATCCTCGATGACCCACAAGCGGTGTTTGCGCGCGATCGCCATGATGGCGTCCATGTCCGCCGGCTGGCCGTACAAGTGCACCGGAATGATGCCGACCGTGCGCGCCGAGATCTTGCTTTCGATGAGCTGTGGATCGATCGTGAAGGTATCCGCATCGGTATCGCAGAACACCACCCGGGCACCACTCTGGGTGATGGTCTCCGAGCTGGCGATCCACGAGTGCGCCGTGGTGATCACTTCGTCGCCGGCTTTGACTCCGAGCGCGTGCATGGCAATGTACAAGGCGTCGGTGCCGTTGGCGCAGGAGACGCAGTGCCTGGTGCCGATGGCGTCGCCGAACTCCTGCTCGAACCGGTCTACGAACGGCCCGCGAATGAATGCCGAGGTCGCGATCACTTCCGCAATCGCTGTATCGAGATCGGGCTTGATGCCCTGATACTGGGCGTACAGATCCGCGAATGGCACGCCGGCCGTGACCGTGGCGCTCATGGCTGGCGCAGTAGTCTTGCCGGGTTGCCGGCGTAAATGCCCGGTCTGGTTATGTCGCGGGTCACCACCGAGCCGGCGCCTATCACGACGTCGTCGCAGATGCTGACCGGCAGGATGGTGGCGTTCGAACCGATCGAGACGCGCGCGCCGATCCGGGTCGGCTTCCACAACTCGCGTCGGCCGCGCGCCGGGGCGCCGCTGGCGAAGGTGTCATTGATGAACATGACACCGTGCGCCACGATGCAATCCTCGCCAATCTCCACCAGTTCGCACACGAACGAGTGCGACTGCACTCGCGATCGAGCGCCGATCCGGACACCTTTTTGAATTTCGACGAACGGACCGACGAACACGCCGTCGCCGAGCGTGCAGCCATACAGATTCGACGGTTCGATGATCGTTACGTCCTTGCCCACGGTGACATCGACCACGCCGATGCCCCGGATGGCCGCCGCTCTCATGCGCGCACACCGAGCCGGCAGCGGCTGGGCCGGAACCTCAGCGACACCTCGCGCCGCGTTTCGATCGACTCGTAGATCGCGGTAATCAGTTCCAGGCTCTTGCGGCCTTCGAGCCCGTCCACCAGTTGCTGCTTGCCGTTGCGGATGCAGTCGACCACGTGTTCGTAGTAGGCCTGGTGGCCGAAGCCGTACACGTTCGGTGGATTTACCGAGTATTTCTGCAGCACGGCGCCATCCTCATCGGCGCGCTCGCTGAATTGCCACACCCGCATCTCGTTGACCGCGAATCCGCCGATCTCGACCGTACCGCCCTCCCCGAGCACCGAGATCGAGCCTTCGAGGTCCTTCGGACGGGTCGCAGTGGTGGCCTCGATCAGCCCGAGCGCGCCATTGCGGAACCGCAGCGCCACCACCGCCGTGTCCTCGGCCTCGATATGTGCCAGGGCGGTGGTGCCCATGGCAAACACGCTCTCGACCTCGCCCATGATCCATTCGAGCAGGTCGACATGATGGCTGGCCTGATTGCTGAGCACGCCGCCGTCGAGCGCCCAGGTGCCGCGCCAGGCGTCCTGGTCGTAGTAGGCCTGCGTGCGGCACCAGCGCACCCGCACCGTACCCAGCACCAGGCGCCCGAACCGGCCCGCCTCGAGCGCCTCGCGCAGCTTGAGCACCGGGACATTGAAGCGATTCTGCTTGACCACGAACAGACGGATCTGAGCCCGGTCGCAGGCGGCGATCATGGCGTCGGCTCCATCCAGAGTCAGCGCGATCGGCTTCTCGACCACGATATCGCTGCCGTAGGGCGCCAGCGCGATCACGTGCTCGGCATGCTTGCCACTCTCGGTCAGCACCGCCACCACGTCTGGCTTCACGCCGCGCATCATCTCGTGCATGTCGATGAAGCTCGGCACCGAGTAGCGCGAGCCGAAGCGCTCGGCCCGCTCGGGTACCAGGTCGCACACCGCCGCCAGCTGCGCCTGCGCGATCTGCTGCTTGCCGAGCAGGTCGGCGTGGCGTTGCGCGATGCGGCCACATCCCACCAGGGCGACTCGCAGCGCGTCCGGTTTGCCGGCCATCGGCCGCCGCTCTACGGCCGCGTCGGCGCAATTAGCGCGCGAAACATGCCGATCACCAGCCCCAGCGCCAGACCGGTCAATCCCAGCACCCACTTCTTCGGCCGCACCGGGTCGTCGGGATCGGCCGGCAGCGCCCGATCCACTACTCCGAAGGCGTACTCGCGGGTGACATTGGCGAGCATTCGCTGGCGGATCTCAGCCTCGATCAGTCGGCTGATCGCATCGCGCGTGCTCACCACCGTGGTATTCAGCGACTCCTTCTCCAGGTACCCGACCGCCGCATCGGCCTTGACGATCGCGCGCGAACGCATCTCGGCGTTGAGACGATCGGTCAATTCATTGGCCCAGACCGCGGCCTCGTTGCGATCGCGCCAGTCGATCTGGACGGTTATCAGGCCGGTCTTCTTGTCCTGGATGATGGTGCGGATCTGCTTGTTGAAGACCTCATAGCCCTTGCCGAGCGTCGGCACCTTGGTCGCATCGACCTTCCAGCGCTGGTTGACCGCATCCCATTTGCCCGGAAACAGCACCGGCAGCAGCTGCTTGTCGCGGATGTAATCCTCGGTGAACTGGCGCGAGCGCAGCACCGCCAGCGCCTGTTCGGTCTCGGTGTCGCCGGATCCGACGGCGATCCCGGCCAGGCTCGCAAGACCGCCGAGTTGGCCCAGGGCGGAGGTGAGAGAGCTGCCGATGCTGTTGCGCTCGGCGCTGGCGGGCGCCATCACGATGGTAGAGCGAAAGATCGGCGTCATGGTGAACGCCAGGAACAGGAATAGCGCGAGGCAGATCACCACGCTGACGCCGATCCAGCGCCGCCACTGCCAGAACAGCTGCATCAGCGCGTGCAGATCAATGACGTCGGCGCTGCGGCCTTCAACATTGGCGTTCATGCGCGAGCTACCGGCGGCTTGAGCATTGATCGCGGCTACGGCGCGGTCGCACGAATCTCGGCCGCCGCGATTGCCAGGTTGTACATGATCTGGGTAACCGCGCTCCACACCGTGAGGGCCGGCAGGCGCTCGGTATCGAGCGGCACCACGATGGCGTCGCCGGTGTGAATGTCGACGCCCTCGCCGTTGTGGAACCAGCCGCGTGAGCCAGAGTCGACGCTGCCGTCGGCGCGCACCACGTAGATACGCTTGCGATCGGCCTGGCGGGTGGGGCCGCCGCTCTGCTCGATGTAGTCGTCGCGTGACATGCGGCGTCGATACAGGTGCGAAGTGGGATCCTGCACCTCGCCCAGCACCATGACCTCCTGGCGCTGCTTGGGCACGATCAACTCATCGCCATTGCGCAGGATGACATCGTCGCTCGAGCCGATCCGGCTGCGCATGACCGACTTCAGATCGATCACCAGACGACCGATGGCCTTGGCGTCGGTCAGCTGCCGCAGCAGAGTTTCACCGACGGTGATCGCGGACGGTGCGGCGCCCTGCTGGGCCCGCACGCCCATCAACGCCACCTCTGCGATTTCGGTGCGCATGCGCTGCGCCAGCCGGTCGAGCTGCTCCTGCTCGCGGATCTTGAGCTCATGGCGGGTGAAGATACTGCCATCGACGAACGAGAACTGCGTCAGTCCGCCGGCGCGATCAATCACCGAGTGCAGTGTCTCGCCCGGCTGGATGGTGTAGGTACCCGGGAAGCGTACCTCTCCTTTGAGGGTCACCTGATCCTGCTCGGTCCAGCCGGACACCTGCTTGATCGACAACCGGTCGAACGGCTGCAGTGGAATGTCGGCGCCCTGGTCGCCCTTGCGGATCGCCGCCAGGTCAATCGAGATCACGCGGGTATTGCGCTCGAAACCGTTCTCGACCGTATAACGCGACAGCTCGGCGCGCACGCCGTAGGCTGCCGGGTCGAGACTACCGCCGGCGCGCAATAGGTCGCTGACCCGCATCCCGGTCTCGAGCGGATAGTCACCCGGCACCTTGACGCGCCCGTCCACGTGCACGATTTCGGTCGGCTCGGCCAGATTGGACTGCAGCCGCAGCTCGTTCATCAGCGAGCGGATCACGAATTCGCGGCTGGTTTGCAGATCGAATACCGTGATGGTGTCGCGCGGCATCAGCGCGGTGTCGGCCGCCGAGCCAGGATCGCGCAAAGCGGCGGCCAGATCGGTCGACAGCACCGAGATCGCGCGAGTGGGCGGTGTCTCGCGCCGGATCAGCAGATAGTGCTCGTCGGCGTCGCGCTTGAGGTCATCGACCGAGGGAATGACCTCGCTTATCCGCAGTCCCTGGTGCCAGGCCACGTATTTTGAGCGATAGACGTAGCCCTGCAGGATTACCCCCGAATCCAGTTGCGGACGCAGGCGTGCCACGTGCAACGCATCGCCGTTGCGCAGTGCCAGGTCGGCGCCGGGGCCGCGCGCCGGGCTCACATCGACCACGACACGCTGCTGTTCGGCATTGACCCGCACCAGGGCGGCGCTGCCCCCGTCGGCATTCGGACTCAAGCCTCCGCCCATGCGGATCAGGTCGGCGACCGTCTCGTTACCCTTGAGTTCGTAGACCGCGGGACGCAGCACCTCGCCGTCCAGGGCCGCGGTCGGCCCGACCGGTGGAATGAACACGACGTCGCCCGACTGCAGCTTGACGTCACCGCCGTTGTCACCGCGCATCAGCAGGTCGTACAGGTCGAAGGTGCGCACCGTCTGTCCTGCGCGCTTGACCTCGACCGAGCGCAGCGAGCCGATCGGCAGCACGCCGCCGGCGGCGAACAGGGCGGTCGTGACGGTGGCCAGTCCGCTGACGGCGTACGCGCCCGGATAACGCGCCCCGCCCAGCACGAACACATTGATGGTGCGAATCTCCCCTACGCTGACGTTGGCGCGTACGCCGATCATCTGGTGCTGCACGCGCTCCTCGATGTCGGCCTTCACGGCGCTGAAACGCCTGCCGCCCACCTGGACCGGCCCCAACTGCGGAATACTCAGCTCGCCGTCGCGGCTGACCGTCAGCTTCTCAGTCTGGTTACGGCTGCCGAACTCCTGGACTTGCAGCACATCGCCCGGCCCCACCACGTAGTCCGACGGCACCGGCTCATTCAGCGTCGGCAGCAGGCTCAGCATCGAATTGTCGAACAGGTCATAGCCGAACGGCGTCAGCGCCTCCTTGCCGGTCTTGTCGAGCGGCAGGCGTGTCAGCCGGATGTGCAGCTTCTCGAACGCCGGTTCGGCCTGTACGCGCCGCGTGGCCAGGTCCTCGGTCAGACCGGCCAGCTGCATCGGCGGTATGCCCGGCAGCGCCAGTTCGCCGTTGCGATCGAGCTCGTACGGATTGCGCGCCCGGATCTGCTCGATCAGGTCCTGCAGTTTCTGCCGCTCTTCGGCCTGCAGCTCCTCGATGGCCCGCAGCGGCTGCTCCTGCACTCGCCGCCCATTCATGCCGCTATCAAGGCCGAGCAGCGCCAGCTGGTTGTTGTTGAGTAGCGCCGGATTGAGTCCGGCCGGCAGCTGGCTCTGAGCGCTGCCCTGGGTCGATGGGCTTGCCGCGTTGCTCTGCTCGCCGGTCCCACTGGGGCTGGTCGGATTATTCTGGTTTTGGTCCCTGGGTTTCTCGGTCAGCAGTTCCACCTCGACCAGCACCGTGTCGCCGGGCTTGAATATCTGCAGCTCGTTCTGGTTCTTCAGCAGCGCGGCCAGGCGGCGTTGCTGCTGCAGCTGCAGCTGCTGAACCAGCTGCGACTGGGCGCTGTTGAGATTGTTGGGGCCGCCCAGGGTGTTGAGGTTGCCGAGCGTGCCACCCAGGCCGGTCAGGCCGCTCACCGAGTTCTGCCCACCCAGCCGCTGGATGATGGACTGCTGCTGATCCGGGGTCATGCCGTTGAACAGCTCGAGCTGCTGGCTCAAGTCCGCGGATTGCTGCGTATTGCCTGGGTGCGACACCGCCAGCAGCAGCACCGCGAGCAGCGCCGTGCTCAGCCACGCGATCCTGTCCCGGGCTGACCTGCCGCTCACTGACTGTTCCCCTGCCGGCCGAAAGGCGCGCATTGTACTGACATCTTAGCGACTTGCCGATCCGTCTGAGACTGGTTATAGGTCAGTGCCCGCCGCTGACCTATGGCGTTGCAATCGCTTCAATTGCGCCAGCGCGTCACGTAGCTCAGCGCCCCCATCAGCGAGCTGCTCTGGCCGGTCACCGTCTGCGGCTTCTCGACCATCGGAATGATGCTCTCGCACAGCGTCTTGCCGAGTTCCACGCCCCACTGATCGAAGGCATTGTTGCCCCAGACCACGCTCTGCACGAACACCTTGTGCTCGTACAGCGCGATGATCCGCCCCAGGGTCGTAGGATCGAGCCGCTCGAATAGCAGCAGGCTCAACGGCCGATTGCCCTCGTGAATCTTGTGCGGCAGCAGTGCCATGACGCGCTCGGGCGGCAGCTTCTGGCGCGTCAGCTCGGCGCGCACCTGCTCGGCATTCTTGCCGAACGCGAATGCCTCGGCCTGGGCCAGACAGTTGGCGATCGCCAGATCCTGATGCGCCTGGTCGTCGCACGATGAGTTGATCGGCAGCAGCAGGTCGAGCGCGGCCCGCTGCGTGCCCTGATGCAGCAGCTGGAAAAACGAATGCTGGGCGTTGTTGCCGGGTTCGCCCCAGATCACCGGGCAGGTCGGCAGGCTGGTCGGCGTGCCGTCCAGCCGCACGTGTTTGCCGTTGCTCTCCATCTCGAGCTGCTGCAGGTAGGCCGGCAGGCGCGCCAGGCGCGAGTCGTACGGCAGCACCGACAGGGTCGGCAGGCCGAGCAGATCGATGTTCCAGACCCCGAGCAGCCCGCTCAAGGTCGGCAGATTCTCGTGCCAGGGCGCTGCGCGGAAGTGCTCGTCGATTTCGCGTCCGCCCGCCAGAAACGACTCGAATCCGGACCGGCCGATCGCGATCGCCAGGCTCACGCCGATCGCCGACCACACCGAGTAGCGGCCTCCGACCCAGTCCCACATCGCAAACCGATAATCCGGATGCACGCCGAACTCGTCCATCGCCTTGCCGTTGACCGACACGGCGGCGAAGTGCGACGGCAGTCGCCGCGAGCCGAGCCGCTTCAGCACCCAGGCGCGCGCGGCACGCGCATTGGTCAGGGTCTCCAGCGTGCTGAACGTCTTGGAGCAGACGATGAACAGGGTGCGCTCAGGATCGGCGTGCTCGAGCACGTCCGCCAGCTGGCAGCCATCGACATTCGAAACGAAGGCAATTGCCGGTCCGCCGGTCGCGTACTGCTTAAGTGCCTGCACCGCCATCGCCGGGCCCAGATCGGAGCCGCCGATACCAATGTTCACCACCAGCGCAAAGCTCTCGTCGCTGCTGGAGCGGATGATGCCCTGGCGCACATCCTCGGCGAACGTCAGCATGCGGTCACGTTCGCTGCAGATCTGTGCGCCGATGTCCTCGCCGCCGACTTCGAGCACGGCCTCGCCCGATCGGCGCAGCGCGGTGTGCAGCACCGCGCGATTCTCGGTGCTGTTGATGGGGTCGCCGCGGAACATCGCCTCGATTCGTGCGCGCAGACCGAGCTGATCGGCCAGCGTCGCGAAGGCGTTGAGCACCCGGGCATCGATCCTCTGGCGCGAGAAATCCAGCGCCAGGCCCGCGGCCTCGACACAGCAGTGAGCGAATCGCTGCGGATCCTGCGCGAACAGCTCGCGGGTCGAGCGCGCGGTCAGCTCCTGCGCCAGCGTCGTGAGCTCACGCCAGGCAAAACAATCGGTGCCGCTTTTTAGGGACTGAACCATGGGCGGGGGCCGGCGCGGCGGCTAGCTGCCGACGAGCTTGCTCCACAGGCATTCACCGCCGCTGCTCTTCTGCAGCAGCGCGGCCAGCTGCGCGTGCGCCGCCAACTCCTCGGGCGTGGCCTCGACCACCCGCAACGCTTCGGCCGGGCGCTCGCTACCGGCCGGGGCGCCGCGACCGTCGCCGGCGCCCAGTTCGCGCGCCGCCTCATCCAGTGCCAGCAGGCTTTGACCTCCGGTCATCGCCAGATAGACATCGACCAGGATGCGGGCATCGAGCAGCGCGCCATGCAGCTCGCGATGTGAATTATCGATGCCATAGCGCTTACATAGCGCATCCAGATTGTTGCGCTGACCCGGATGGCGCTCGCGTGCTAGCAGCAGCGTATCGAGGATCGTGCAGACGCTGCGCACGCTGGCCGGCAGCGGGCGGACCGGATCGCGCGTCTTGGTCAGCAGCGCGAGCTCGCAGTCGATGAAGCCGACGTCGAACGGCGCATTGTGCATGATCAGCTCGCAGCCGCTAACGAAGCTCAGCAATTCGTCGACGATATCGCTGAACCGGGGTGCATTCAGCAGCCGCTCGCGGCTGAGACCATGAACGGCGCGCGCGCCGACGTCGACGTCGCGTTCGGGATTCAGATAATGATGCAAGTGCCGGCCGCTGGGTCGCCGGTTCACCAGCTCCACGCAGCCGATTTCGATGATCCGGTGGCCGCGTTCGGCCTCCAGGCCGGTGGTCTCGGTATCAAGAACGATCTGTCGCATCGTCGAAGTCTAACGCAAGCAGCCCGTCGATCGCGGCGTTGGCCAGGGCATCACAGCGCTCGTTGCCGGCAATGCCGGCGTGACCGGGCACCCAGTGCCACTCGACCTGGTGCGCGGCGCGGGCCGCGTCCAGCTGCTCCCACAGGTCCTGGTTGCGGACCGGCTTTCTATCCGCGGTCTTCCAGCCGCGCAGCTTCCATTGTGGCAGCCATTCGAGCACGCCGCGCCGAACGTACTGCGAGTCGGTGTACAGACGCACCTGCGCCGGCCGCTTGAGCGCCTGCAGCGCCGCGATCACCGCCTGCAGCTCCATGCGGTTGTTGGTGGTGTCACGCTGCGCCCCGGAGATCTCCTTTTCGCGGCCTTGGGCCGACAGCAGTGCGGCCCAGCCGCCCGGCCCGGGGTTACCGCGACAGGCGCCATCGGTATAGATGTCCACCACCCGGCTCATGCGCTTGGTTCCATCAACCCGCCGAGAACCGCGCGCCGCTCGCGCAGTTTGGGCCTGATCGGGGTCAGCGTGTAGACGCGCTTGCGTGCCTTGATCACATAAGCGGCCGCAGGCCACGGGTAGAACCAGCCGCGGTACAGGACGCTGGCAATCGCGGCCTCCACGCTGCCACGCGGATCGCGCGGCAGATGGAACAGGTACCCTCGCGCGCTGACGATCTCGTAGCTCAACAGGCCGAGCCAATCGCGCACGCGCGCGGCCGACAACAGTCGGCGCAGGCCGGGCGGAAATCCCACGCGCGAGCCTACGGCGCGCAGTCCCCACAGGCTCACCGGCCGAAAGCCGAGCACGATCAGCTGGCCCTCGGCGGCCAGCACCCGGTCGGCCTCGCGCAGCACCGCGTATGGATCGGCGGCCAGCTCCAGCGTGTGCGGCAGCAGCACCGCATCGACCGAGGCCGTGTTGATCGGCAGATGCGCCAAGCTCGCAATCAGGTCGCCGTACGGCCCCGCTTCGGCCGCGTCGCTCACGAGGCTCTGGCGGCGGATCCGCGAGCGCGCCAGCAGCTCGCGGCCGACGCCCCAGGATCCCAACTGCAACAGCTCCAGGCCGAATACGTCGTCGAACGTGGTGGCAAGCAACTGCGACTCAGCCTGGATCAGCGCACGGCCCAGTGGCCCGCGCTGCCATTGATGCAGTACGGGATCCTCATCCGTCATAACGTGGGGATCATGGGAGTGTGATCAGGTAGAGGAAAAACACTAGCCATTTTGTGAACTTACGGGTTAAATACGCTGGCCGTGCCGTCTAGGCTTTGGGCATACCGTAACACGTTCAAAAAGCCCAATAACGGGGTGCAGAAGTTGAGCCGCGCACAGTCGATCGCAACTGTTCCTGGCCTTAAAACGCTCGTGCTGCTCATCTTGGCCGGCTGTGCCAATCAGCCTGCGCGCCCGCTCGTGGCGGCCGCGCCGGCTGAGGTTGCAGCGCCCGCGCCGGTCGAGCCCAGCCCGGCCCCCGAGAGCGCCGACACGCCGGCCGCTCCGAGCCCAGCCGTACCCAGATCGTTAGACGTTGCCCCAGCCGATGATGCCAGCGATGGCGGCACCACCACCGACGCCGAGGGACTGCCCGGACCGCCGGCCGACACGCTGGTGACCATCAAGCAGCCGGAGCTGTTCGCGCGCCTGCGCGCCGGCTTCCAGCTCGACGATGTGGATGAGCCGGCCGTCACCAGCCAGCTCAACTGGTTCGCCAATCATCCCGACTTTCTGGAGCGTACCTGGGGACGCGCCGGCCTGTGGCTGTACTACATTGTCGGTCAGCTCGAGCAGCGCAAGATGCCCACCGAGCTGGCGCTGCTGCCGGTCATCGAGAGCGCATTCGAGCCCTACGCCTACTCGCGCGCGCGCGCCGCCGGATTGTGGCAGTTCATCTCCGACACCGGCCGCCGCTTCGGCCTGAAGCAGGACTGGTGGTATGACGGCCGCCGCGATCCAATCGAGGCCACGCGCGCCGCGCTCGACTACCTGCAGGCGCTGCACGACGAATTCAACGGCGACTGGCAGCTGGCGGTGGCTGCCTATAACTGCGGCGAGCTCACGGTCGAACGCGCCATCGAGCGCAACCAGCGCCAGGGTCGACCGACCGATTTCTGGCACCTGAAGCTGCCGTCCGAGACACGCGGCTATGTGCCCGAGCTGCTGGCGATGCGTCGCCTGGTGGCCAATCCGGAGCGCTACGGCCTGGAGTTCAGCCGCATCCCGAACGAACCTTACTTCGTGCCCATTCAAACCGGCGGGCAGATCGATCTGAAGGTGGTGGCCGACATCGCCGCCATCAGCGTCGATGATCTGTACGAACTGAACCCGGCATTCCACCGCTGGGCCACGGATCCGACCGGACCGTATCGGCTGCTGGTGCCGGTGGACGCCGCCGAGGGCCTGCAGGACACCATCCTGCGCCTGACGCCCGAGCAGCGCATGCGCGTCGACCACTACACCGTGCGCCGCGGCGACACCATCGCCTCGATTGCGCGCCGATATACCACCAAGCCGGACGTCATTCGCGAGCTCAATGATCTGGGCAACAGCGACCTGCCGGTGATCGACAGCGTCCTGCGGGTGCCGTCACCGGACATCCAGCTACCCGAGAAGGCGATGCGCGCCGCGATGCTGGTCGATTCGCCCGCACGCATCCGTCGCGGCGGTCGCCGTCCGCACGTCCACGTGGTCCGGCGCGGCGACACGCTGTACGCGTTGGCGCAGCGGCTTGGCACCGACGTCGGCACGCTGGCGCAGGCCAACGGCATGAAGGCTGGCGATCGCCTGCGTGCCGGCCAGCGACTGCGCGTGGGCGGCTCGGGTGGCTACGACGCTGGCGTTGCCCCGACAAGCGCCAAGGCCACACAACTGGCCACGGCCTCGATGAGCAGCGCCGACGCGCGCCGCATGACCTACGTGGTCCGGCCCGGCGACACGCTGTACGGCATTGCCAAGCTGCTACAGGTCACGGTGAGCGAGCTCATGGACTGGAACGGCATCTCGCACCACCACAGCCTAAAACCCGGGCAAACCCTGGTCGCCTTCGTCAAGACACGCAGCGGCTAGCACGCCTTCCCGCGCTCCTGTTAGGGTAGCGGCCCTTTGCTTTCAGGGGCCGTCACCATGGGGATACTGACCGGCAAGCGCGCACTGATCGTCGGCGTCGCGACCGATCGCTCGATCGCCTGGGGCATCGCCCAGGCCATGCACAGCCAGGGTGCGCAGCTTGCCTTCTCGTACGCCAACGACAAGTTCAAGGAACGGGTCGAGCCGCTGGCAAGCTCCGTCGGGTCCAAGCTCACCATGCCGCTGGACGTGCAGGACGATGCGCAGATCGAGGCCGCGTTCGCGCGGCTTAGGCAAGAGTGGGGACGGATCGATTTGCTGGTGCACGCGGTCGCCTTCGCGCCGCGCGAGGCGCTGACCGGAGGGTTTGCCGCCAATACCTCGCGCGAGGCCTTTCGCATCGCGCACGACGTGTCCAGCTATAGCTTCACCGCGCTGGCACGCGCCGCCGCGCCGTTGATGGCCGGGGCTCCTGGCGCGCTACTGACGCTGTCGTACCTGGGTGCCATTCGCTCGATTCCGAGCTACAACGTGATGGGCCTGGCCAAGGCCAGCCTTGAGGCCAACGTGCGATTTCTGGCCGCCGACCTCGGTCCGCAGAATATTCGCGTGAATGCGATCTCCGCGGGACCGATCAAGACGCTGGCTGCGGCCGGAATCGGCGGCTTTCGCAAGATGCTCGCGCACGTGGCGCAGGTGGCGCCGCTGCGCCGCAATGTCACGCTCGAGGATGTCGGCAACACTGCCGTGTTTCTCTGCTCCGACATGGCCGCCGGCATCACCGGTGAGATCGTTTATGTCGACGGCGGCTTCAGCACCGTCGGCATGACCTTCGGCGAGACCGACAGCTAAGACGCGCCGCAGCGGCTACTGAAATACCGTCGGGTTGGTGTGCACGCTGGCGCGCCGCTGCAGCTCGACCAGGTAGGCGCGCATCTCGCCTTGCCGATCGCGCTCCATGTACGCGCTCACCAGCTGCTGGTCGTTCTGCGGATTGGCACCGGCACGCCCGGGACGGATTCCAGTCACCGCCACCACCGCCGCCCCGCCGTTGTCGAGTGTCACGGTGCGGAACGCGGGCTTGCCCGCCGCCGGAGCGGCCGCGAAGGCCGCCTGGCGCACCTGCGCGGGCACCTGCGGATCGCTGCGGCCGATGAAGCTCGCCGGGGCCGCCGTGACCCCGAGCGAGGTGGCCACCTCATCGAAGCTGGTTCCGGCCTGCAGGCGTTTGACTGCATCGTCGGCAGCGCTGCTGGCGGCCGAGGCGCTCTCGCTCTTGCGGATCGCCGCGACGATCTCATCGTGCACGCTGGCGGCCGGTTGCGTCGCCGGTGCATGGTGCTCGAGCACCTTGAACACCACCAGGCGATCCTCGGCCAGCGCCACCGGTCCAGCGATCTTGCCGCCCGACAGCACATCGTCGTTGAACACCGCGCGGATCAGGTCGAGGTTGCCGCCGAGCGGCGCGCCACCCTTGGTGCGCGTGAAATCCTTGATGTCGCCGGTCGTCAGCCCGAACTGCTTGGCGAGGCCTTCCAGGTCCGAGCTGCCGCCGCTCTCGAGTTTCTGCTGCAGCTGCTCCTCGCGGTCGCCGAACAGTTCGGTGGCCTGATCACGCCGGTATTCCGATTCCACCTGGGCGCGCACCTCGTCGAAACTGCGCACGTGCGCCGGCCGGATCTCGTCCAGGCGGATGATGTGATAACCGTACTGCGTCTTGACCGGGTCGCTGATCTGACCGGGTTGCATGCTGAATAGCGCATCGGCGAACGATGCCACGTAGGTGCCCTTGTCGGCCCAGCCCAGGTCGCCGCCGCGCGTGGCCGAGCCCGGATCGGCCGAATATTTCTTCGATAACTCGGTGAAGTCCTTGCCGGCCTTGAGCTGCGCCTCCACGTCCTGCGCCTTGGCCAGCGCGGCGGCGTCCGCCTTGGCGTCCGCACCGGCCGGCAGCGCGATCAGGATGTGGTGCGCGTGCCGCTTTTCGGTCTCGCTGTAGCGACTCTGGTTCTTGTCGTAATAGGCATGCAGCGCGTCCGGCGTCACTGCGACCTGCGAGGCCAGCGCGTCCAGGCTCAGCTCGGCGTACTGCAGGTGCACCGATTCGGGGCTCATATAGTCACCTGGATGCGCGTCGTACCAGGCCTTGATCTTGTCATCGTCGATCTTGACCGCGGCCTGAAAGCGATCGGCCGGCAACAGCGCATAGCGCACCTCGCGCTGCTCGTTTTCGAGGGCGTAGATGCGATTGAGCTCGGTCGGGGTTAGAAAATCCGACAGCTCGATGGCCTCGCTCAGTTGCCCGACTGCCAGCGTCTGCCGGCGTTGCGCCAGGTAGGTGTCCTCGCTCATGCCGGCCTGCGCCAGCATATTGTGCGCCGCGCGGGCGTCGTATTTGCCGTTGACTTGGAACGCCGGTTCCTCGTGCAGGGCATCGAGCACCTGCGCGCTGGTGGCCCGGTAGCCTTCCCGCTCGGCGCGCTGACGCAGCAGCGTCTGGCGCACGAAGTCGTCGATCAACTGCCCTTGCAGCATGCGCTTCTGCGCGTCGGTCATCTCGGCGCCATTGAGGGTCTGCTGAAACTGTGCCTGGCGCTCCTGCCACGCGCGATTGAGCGCTTCAACGCTGATGCGCTCGCCATTGACCTTGAGGCCGTAATCGGGCGCGCCGAAGCTCAGATTGACCACGCCGTAGGCGCCCCAAAGCGCAAACAGGATCGCCATCAGGCCCAGCACTCCGACGCCGAGCCAACGAGCCTGCTTCAATTTGTCGCTGATTGCTTGCAGCATCTAAGGTAAATGGCGGAGCGGACGGGACTCGAACCCGCGACCCCCGGCGTGACAGGCCGGTATTCTAACCAGCTGAACTACCGCTCCGTTGGATCTGGAAAGTCTGCTTGAGATGGCCGGACGCGGCCGGACTGCCTGTCGTTCAAGATCATTACGCAAACCCCCATTATAGGTAGCTTAGCGGGGGCTGGCCAGTTGCGCGAGCGTACATCGATGGCGCGCCCGGCCGCAGGTCAGCGCCCGACGCGGGGATTTTCCCATCCGGCACGCGCTTGCGAGAGTTTTCGGTACCGCTTCAGAATGGCTACAATGACACTCGGCGCCGCTGCAGAAGAGGGCATGGCGTGTGCCCCCTACAACAACGCGGTCGCCTGACCTAGATGAGGATTCTATGCCCGGCTTGAAAGTACGCAGTCGGCTTGCGTGGCAACGCTTTGGCTTGGTTGGCATCGCGTCCGTGACGCTGTCCGCGTGCGGCGGCGGGGGCAGTTCCGGCACTGCCGCTCTCAACGCCCCGGCGGCGCAGACTAGCTTGCCGCAGGCCCAGGCCAGTTCCAACGCCATCGTCCTCGAGAAGGCCGGCGTCACGCCGTTCATCGGCATCGTCACGATGTATGTCAGCGGACTTGCCAACCTGCTGGGCGTGGAATTTACCATCGAGCCCGAGGCCGGCGCGGTTTCCAAACCGGTGAACGTGTGGTACTCGCTCCAGGCGTTGACTGCGCGAGGCTTCGTCGACTCGACCGGCACCTTCCTGTCGCTGCCGGTGTTCGGCCTGTATGCCGATCACGCCAACCAGGTCTCGGTGCAGTTGCAGTTCCAGGACCGATCGGCCGCGACCCTGGCGCTCGAGATCGACACGCCGACCTATAGCGATCCGACCGGGATCTACGACAAGCCGCTGATCCGGCAGCCGCGGCTGCCCGGCTCGAGCCTGGGCTTCAATTACTTCTACATGAAGTCTGGACTGGGCTCGCCAGTCATCGTCGATACGGACGGCCAGATCCGCTGGGTGGTTCCGGGGATTGCCAATGCCATCTCGAGCATCTTCCAGGGCGACGGCTTCGTGATCGGCGATCCGGCGCAGCCCTTCTTGTACCGCGTCTCGCTGGATGGCGCCCAGACCAGCGCCAGCCTGTCGGTCCCGGATTACACCGAGTTTCACCACAACATCGATCCAGGAAACCTCGGCTTCTTCGCCGAGGTCAATACCGCCCAGGCCATCGAGAGCAACGTCATCGAGATCGACGAGGCCGGCGACGTGCTCAATCACTGGGATCTGGGCAAGATCATCAGCGATTACATGACCAGCCAGGGGGACAATGCGGCCGCATTCGTGCGCCCCGGGGTCGACTGGTTCCACAACAATGCCACCACCTACGACCCCAGCGACAACAGCGTGATCGTCTCCAGCCGCGAGAACTTCGTTATCAAGATCGACTACCACACCGGCAACATCATCTGGATCCTGGGCGATCCCGCCAAGTACTGGTACACCTTTCCGTCCCTGCGCGCCAAGGCCCTCACGCTTGCCGCCGGCGGGTTCTATCCGATCGGCCAGCATGGCATCTCGATTATCTCCGGTGGCCTGCTGATGCTGTTCAACGACGGCTTGGCCAGCTCCAATCAGCCGGCTGGTGAGCCGGCCGGCGACAACCGCTCCTACAGCACGGTGTCGGCTTACTCGATCGACATACCCTCGATGACCGCGACCGAGGTCTGGGATTTCGACTACGGACAGACCATCCTGTCGCAGATCTGCTCGAGCGCCTACGAGGCACCCGGTGGTTCGATCCTGGTGGACTATGCGGTCGCGGATGGTTTCAAGCATGCGCGCCTGGTTGGACTGGACCCCAGCCGCACCGTCGTGTTCGACTTTCAGTACGACACCGTGCCCTGCAACACCAGCTGGAACGCCAAGCCGATCGCGCTCGATAATCTGACCATCAGCGACTAAAAGGGGCAGATATGGTGGGTGCTGACGGGATCGAACCGCCGACATTCGCCTTGTAAGGGCGACGCTCTACCAGCTGAGCTAAGCACCCCCGCGGAAGGCTCAAGATTATACGCAGCGGCGCGCACCCGGCGCGCCGCCTGCGAGCATGCCGTCAGTGCGCCTGGACCTGCTTGTTGCTGCGCCGTCCGCGCCGCGCCGGCTTGGCGTTGGCCGCCGGATCGGTTTCGTCCGGCGTCTCCGGCCGCGGCGTCGGCTGACGCGTCAGCGCCAACTGCAGCACCTCGTCGATCCAGCGTACGGCCTTGATCTCGAGCTTGCCCTTGATGTTCTCCGGGATCTCGACCAGATCCTTCTGGTTCTCCTCCGGGATCAGCACCAGGTCGATGCCACCGCGCTGCGCCGCCAGCAATTTCTCCTTCAGCCCGCCGATCGGCAACACCTCGCCGCGCAGCGTGATCTCGCCGGTCATGGCGACGTCGGAGCGCACCGGAATGCGCGTGAGCGCCGATACCAGCGCGGTGCACATGCCGATGCCGGCGCTCGGTCCATCCTTCGGGGTGGCGCCCTCGGGCATGTGCAGATGCACGTCGTGCTTCTGATAGAAGTCCGGATCCAGGCCCAGCACCGCGGCGCGACTGCGCACCACCGACATGGCCGCCTGGATTGACTCCTGCATGACCTCACCGAGCTGGCCGGTATGCAGCAGCTTGCCCTTGCCGGGGACCACCGCGGCCTCGATCGTCAACAGCTCGCCGCCGACCTCGGTCCAGGCCAGGCCCGTGACCTGGCCGACACGGTCCATTTCCTCGGCTTTGCCGTAACGAAAGCGGCGCACGCCCAGGTATTTATCCAGATTGCGCGGCGTCACTGCGATGGCACCGGCGCCCTTGTCGGCCTTGTCGAGCAGCAGCTGCTTGACAGCCTTGCGGCTGATCTTGGCCAGTTCTCGCTCAAGGTTGCGCACCCCGGCCTCGCGGGTATAGAAGCGCACGATGTCGAGCACCGCGCTGTCCGAGACCTTGAGCTCGCGGTCCTTGAGGCCGTTCTGCTTGATCTGCTTCGGAATCAGGTAGCGGCGCGCGATGTTGCGCTTCTCATCCTCGGTGTAGCCGGGAAGCCGGATGACCTCCATGCGATCCAGCAGCGGCGGCGGAATATTGAGCGAGTTGGCGGTGCACACGAACATCACCTCCGACAGGTCGAAGTCGACCTCCAGGTAGTGATCGTTGAAGGTCGCGTTCTGCTCCGGGTCGAGCACCTCGAGCAGCGCCGAGGACGGATCGCCGCGAAAGTCCATCGCCATCTTGTCGACTTCATCGAGCAGAAACAGCGGATTGTGCACGCCGGTCTTGGCCATGTTCTGCACGATCTTGCCCGGCATCGAGCCGATGTAGGTGCGCCGATGGCCGCGGATCTCGGCCTCGTCGCGCACTCCGCCGAGCGACATGCGCACGAACTTGCGGTTGGTGGCGCGGGCCATGCTCTGACCGAGCGAGGTCTTGCCCACGCCCGGGGGTCCGACCAGGCACAGGATCGGCCCCTTTATCTTCTCCACCCGCTGCAACACCGCCAGGTACTCGACGATGCGCTCCTTGACCTTCTCCAGCCCGTAGTGGTCCTCGTCCAGGACCTTCTGAGCGTTGGCGATGTTCTTGTGCAGGCGCGTGCGCTTCTTCCACGGCACCTTGACCAGCCAGTCGACGTAGTTGCGCACCACGGTGGCCTCGGCCGACATCGGCGACATCATCTTCAACTTGTTGATCTCGGCAGTGGCCTTGTCGCGCGCTTCCTTCGACATGCCGGCCTTGACCACGCGCTGTTCCAGTTCGGCGATCTCGTTGGTGCCGTCTTCCATCTCACCGAGCTCTTTCTGAATCGCCTTCATCTGCTCGTTGAGGTAGTACTCGCGCTGGCTCTTTTCCATCTGCGCCTTGACGCGGCCGCGGATGCGCTTCTCGATCTGCAGCACGTCCATCTCGCCTTCGATCGCCACCAGGATGTGCTCCAAACGCTTGCGCACGTCGAGGATCTCAAGCACCTTCTGCTTCTCGGCCAGCTTCAAAGACATATGCGCGGCCACGGTGTCGGCCAGGCGGCCGGGCTGCTCGATGCCGGCGAGCGCGGTCAGCACTTCCGGCGGCACCTTCTTGTTGAGCTTGACGTACTGCTCGAACTGCGACACCACCGAGCGCACCAGCACGTCCATCTCGCGCTCGTCGTACTGCTCGGTGCCCGTCTCGATCGCGATCGAGGCTGAATAGAATTCACCGGTGTGCAGCTGCTCGATGCGGGCCCGGTCGACGCCCTCTACCAGCACCTTCACGGTGCCGTCAGGCAGCTTGAGCATCTGCAGAATGGTGGCGACGGTGCCGAAGCCGTGCAGATCGTCGAGTTTCGGGTCATCGACGTCGGCCTGCTTCTGCGCCACCAGCATGATGCGCTTATCGGCGCGCATCGCAGCGTCGAGCGCGTGAATCGACTTTTCACGCCCGACGAACAGCGGTATCACCATGTGCGGGTACACCACCACGTCACGCAACGGCAGTACCGGCACGGCGGTGGACAACACGGGTTCGGTCACGGTGGTTTCTTCGGTCACGGCGGTTCCTGATGTCCTAAGCAGTGTGGGGCGCTAAAGGCGCCTACGTCGAACCCCAATGGGGGCGCACGCCCCGGTTTCAATGGCTGCGCCGCGGGTGCCGCTCCTCGGACGGGCGCGGCAGCGAACCACGGCGTTTCAGCCGTGCAGCGAACCGCCTGCTCTCCTGGGCTCTTCGATCGCTGCCACCCGGCCCTCGTCGGCACGGTAGACGATGTAGGGCTTGGTGGTGCCTTCGATGACGCTGTCGTCCACCACCACCTTCGCCACATTGCGCAGCGATGGCAGGTCATACATGGTGTCGAGCAGCACGGTTTCCAGAATGGTGCGCAGGCCGCGCGCACCGGTCTTGCGCAACATGGCCTTGCGAGCCACGGCGCGCAGCGCCTCCTCGCGAAATTCCAGTTCCGCGCTTTCCATCTCGAACAGCTTGCGGTACTGCTTGGTCAGCGCATTCTTCGGCTCGGTCAGAATCGACATCAGCGCCTGCTCATCCAACTCGTCCAGGGTCGCCACCACCGGCAGGCGGCCGACGAACTCGGGAATCAGGCCAAAGCGGATGAGATCCTCGGGCTCGACGTCGTGGAACAGGTCCGAGCCGTGCGGCTTGGAATCCGCGCCGCGCACCTCGGAAGTAAAGCCAATGCCGCTCTTCTGCGTGCGATTGAGAATGATCTTCTCGAGCCCGGCGAAGGCGCCGCCGCAGATGAACAGGATGTTCGAGGTGTCGACCTGGAGGAATTCCTGCTGCGGGTGCTTGCGACCGCCCTGTGGCGGCACCGAGGCGATGGTGCCCTCGATTAGCTTCAACAGCGCCTGCTGGACGCCCTCGCCTGACACGTCGCGGGTGATCGACGGGTTATCGGATTTACGCGAGATCTTGTCGATCTCGTCGATATAGACGATGCCGGTCTGCGCCTTTTCGACGTCGTAGTCGCACTTCTGCAGCAGCTTTTGAATGATGTTTTCCACGTCCTCCCCGACATAGCCAGCTTCGGTCAGGGTGGTGGCATCGGCAATCGTGAACGGCACGTTGAGCAGTCGCGCCAGGGTCTCGGCCAACAGCGTCTTGCCGCAGCCGGTCGGGCCGATCAGCAGGATATTGCTCTTGGCGAGCTCGACCTCGTCCTTCTGGCGTCCACTGCCGCGGGTCTGGAGGCGCTTGTAGTGGTTGTACACCGCCACTGACAACACCTTCTTGGCGCGGTCCTGGCCGATGACGTACTCGTCCAGCACCTTGCGGATCTCGTGCGGCTTGGGCAGCTTGTCGCGCGCCCGGTCGGCGCGGTCTTCCAGCTCCTCGCGAATGATGTCGTTGCAGAGCTCGACGCACTCATCGCAGACGAATACCGACGGTCCGGCGATGAGCTTGCGCACCTCATGCTGGCTCTTGCCGCAAAAGGAGCAGTAGAGCAGCTTGCCATCGTCGCTACGCCCGCGCGGGTCATCACTCATCGCTCGACACCTTGCCCTGTTAGGCCTTTCAACTTAAGGAGCCGGTTCGCCCTGTGCCACTATCTATATAGCATGGGGCTGACCGCAGACGCAAAGAACTGGGTCGCGTGCAAGGTCTTGTTATTTCGCGAATTTGAGCGGCCGATCACGCCTTGGAAGGTGGCGCTGCGACATCTGGCCGCTTTTCCAGCATACCGTCGATCAGGCCGTACGCGATGGCCTCGGCGCCGTCCATGAAATTGTCCCGATCGGTGTCGGTTTTGATCTTATCCACACCCTGACCGGTGTGTTTGGCCAATATTTTGTTCAGTCGGTCGCGGGTCTCGAGCATTTCCTTCGCATGGATTTCCATGTCGGCCGCTTGACCCTGAAAGCCGCCAAGCGGCTGGTGAATCATGATGCGCGAGTGCGACAGCGAATAGCGTTTGCCCTTGGTGCCGCCGGTCAACAAAATGGCGCCCATGCTGGCAGCTTGGCCGATGCAGATGGTGCTGACGTCGGGGCGAATGAACTGCATGGTGTCATAAATCGCCAGCCCGGCACTGACCACCCCGCCAGGTGAATTGATGTACAGCGCCACGTCCTTGTCCGGGTTCTCGGACTCCAGGAACAGCAGCTGCGCCACCACCACGTTGGCCATGTAGTCGTCTACCGGCCCGACCACGAACACCACTCGCTCCTTCAGCAGGCGCGAATAAATGTCATACGAGCGCTCGCCACGCGCGGTCTGCTCGACCACGATCGGAACCAGATTCAAGCCACGCTCGTTCATGTGTTCATTTTAGGTGGTTTCAGGCATTTTGGCCAAAGCCGGTGAGTTCGGCGAAGGTCATCGGTTGGTCCTGAACCTTCACCTGCGTCAATGCCCAGTCGAGTGCTTGGTCTTCGAGCGCCGCGGACTCGATTTGTTCCATCGCCTCGCGGCTCGCCAGGTACTGGCGCCGCGCCTCCTGCGGATCGGGCCGCCCGGCCACCAGTTGCTCCAGTCGCTCCTCCACGCGGGTCCGGTCGACCTTGAGATTTTGGGCCCGCACGATCTCGGTCAGCAGCAGGCCGAGGGCAACGCGCTTGCGGGCGTTGGGCTCCAGCGTCTCGGCTGTCGGCAACAACTTCGGATCCTGCGTCCCGGTGCGCCGCGCGGCCTGCCCCTGCAACTCACGGATCTGTTCATCGATCATGCTGCGCGGCAGATCGAGCGGATTGTCGCGATACAGCGCATTGAACAACTGATCGCGCACCCGGCTGCGGGTGGCTTCGGCTAGCTCGCGCTCCATGCTGGTGCGCACCTCGCTGCGCAGGCGCGACAGACCCCCTTCCTGCACGCCGAAGGCCTTGGCGAACTCCTCATCCAGCGGTGGCAGGCTATGGTCCTCGACGCGCATGACCTTAATGTCAAATTGCGCCTGCTTGCCGGCTACCGCCTTGGCACCGTAGTCCTCCGGAAACTGCGCCGGTACCTGCTTTGAGTCCCCCGCGCGCATGCCCACCAGGGCCTGCTCAATCTCGCTGAGGATTCGATGCGCGCCGAGCGTGACCTGCATGCCCTCGCCCTTGCCGCCCGGGAACACCTCGCCATCGATGCGGCCTTCGAAATCGATCGCGACGCGGTCCCCCTCCTGGGCTGGGCGCTCCACTGCGGTGAACACCGGCCGCTGGCTGCGCATGCTCTCGAGCATGCGATCGAGGTCCGGGTCGCTAACGCTGGCGCTCGGGCGGTCCACGGTGATGGCGGCGAGCGGCTTGAGGGCCACGTCCGGCAGCACCTCGAAGATCGCGGCGTAGCGCAGTTCGCTGCCTGGCGCCACCGCGATTGGCTCGATGCGCGGCCCACCGGCCGGCCGCAGCCGATGCTGGCTGACCGCCTCGGCAAAGCTGCTTTGCATCAATTCGGTGACGGTCTGCGCGTGCACCTGGCTGCCAAACTGCGCGCGCACCACGTCGAAGGGAATCTTGCCGGGACGAAAACCCTTCAGGCGCGCGGTGCGCGCCAGACGCTTGAGCCGTTGATCGACCTCGCCCGCGACTTGCTCGCCCGGCACGGCGACTTCGAGCCGTCGCTCCAGTCCATGGATGGTAGTCAGCGATGCCTGCATCTTTTATCTTCCATACCTCGTCGCAATGTCCAGTGTCGTTCGAGCCGCTGGTGCGAAAGGAGAGACTCGAACTCTCACGGGTTGCCCCACTGGCTCCTAAGGCCAGCGCGTCTACCGTTCCGCCACTTTCGCTTTCAGGCGCGCCCGCAAATTGAAGCCGAATTATAGCTTAGGACTCGTCCGACGCAGGAACGGGTGGCGGCTACGGTCACGGTACCGGGTTTTCCTTGCGCGGCCGGCACCGCCACCTACAGCAGCCGCGCAGCGCATTGCGCACAGTTAACGTCCCTACGACAGGAGTGTGCCCGATGCTTTCCTCGCGAGCGGTTATAAAAGGTATGCGGCCGATCACCGCCGTCGCGTTGCTGGCAGCCGTGAGCTGCGCCGGCGCGCCCAAGCCGCGCGTGGATCTGGCCGCGCCGCGCAGCCTGGTGTCCGAGGCCGAACGTGGCGGCGCACAGCAGTATGACAGCCTCGACCTGGAGACTGCGCGCAGCGAGCTGCAGCAGGCCGAGCAAAATGCCAAGGACAAGCCGGTGCTGGCCGACCGTCAGGGGCAGGAAGCCACGGTGGATGCGCAACTGGCGCTGGCGCGCACGCGCTCGGCCAAGGCCGAACGGGCGCTGCGCGAGGTCAATTCCGGGACTGCCACCCTGGAGAGCGAATCGCAGCGTCAGCAGGACAACAGCGGCCCGGGTCCACAGCCTGCCGCCCTCCCGCAACCAGCCCAATGGGAATGAAAGTCGTCATGAAAGTCCGCGATATCCGTACCTGTTCAATCGTTGCGCTATTGGGACTGCTGGCAGCGTGTGCCACCACCAGGCCGGAGACCGATTCGGCTCTGGAGCAGGCGCGCACGGCCGTGCATACCCTGGAGATCGATCCGCTGGCAGCCCAAACCGCGGGCCAGCCGCTGCAGGATGCGCGCGCCAATCTGGCCGCCGCCGAAACGGCCCAACGCGATCACCGGCCCGATGATGAGGTGATCCATCTGGCCTATCTGGCGCGCCGCCATGCCGAGATCGGCCAGGCCATGATTGCCGAGAACCGCTCGCAGAAGATGATTGCGGACGCGCAAACCCAGCGACAGCAGGTTTTGCTGAGCGCCCGTGAGCGCGAGGCCGCGGCCGCCAGAGCGCAAGCGCAGCAGGCTCAGGCCCAGGCCGACGCGGCGCAGCAGCAGGCCCAGAGTGCGCAGCAGCAGGCCGCGGCCGCCCAGAATCAGATTGCGGCGGCGAACGATCAGGCCGCTGCCGCCAAGGCCCAGCTCGAGGCCCTGCAGGCCAAGCAGACCGAACGCGGCATGGTGTTGACGCTCGGCAGCAACATGCTGTTCGACACCGGCAGCGACACGCTTAAACCCGGTGCCGCCGACTCACTCAGTCGGGTGGCTCAATTCCTGAAGGGTCAGTCGAACGTGCGCATCAAGATCGAGGGTCACACCGACAGTCGCGGGTCGGACAGCTACAACGATGCGCTGTCGCAGCGGCGCGCCGAGGCGGTTGCCCAGGCACTTGAGAGCCGCGGCGTGGACAGTGCGCGCATCGACGCGGTCGGTCGGGGCAAGGAGTTGCCGGTGGCCACCAACGATACCGCGGCCGGTCGCCAGCAGAACCGCCGGGTGGAACTGGTGTTCTCCGACACGCAGGGACAGTTCGCCGGCGCTGGGTAGCACTGGCTTGACGTTAGCAGCGGCGCAATAATGACCTTCGTGCGGCCCCCATTCGCTACCTGTGATCCGCGCGCAGTGCCGCTGCTGGCGAGCAGCGTGTTGCTGCTGCTGTTTGCCTGCAGCGATGGCTCGATGCCGATGCTGCGCGAGCGCGCGGCGGCCGGGCCGGACCTGGTCGCGCCGGCCAATGGCAGCGATCCGGTGGCCGCGCAGTGCGATCAGCTGAACGCGCAGATCCGATCCAATCTGCAGTCCCGGCGCCAGGCGCCCACCACGAGCACCTCGCCGCAGATTGTGGCAGCCGCGCAGGCCAAGGCCGACCAGCGCATCGACGATGTACGCACCAGCATGGCGGCGCTCGATTGCCCGGACTCGAGCGAGCAGCACGCACAGCCGACCAAAAGCGATAGTGCCGAGCAGGGCCGGCCGCTGGCCCCGCTGCCGCCGGCGCCCGGTACACCGATCCCATCGGGCAATCTTCCATGAGCCGCGCGTTCGTACGCGACGATGTCAGCGAAGAGCTGGAACGAGTGCCGGAGCGGCCGATCAGTCCGCGCCCGAATTTTGTCACCCAATCCGGCTACGAGAAGATCGAGCAACGCCTGCGCGCACTTGCGGCGGCACGTGATGCGGCGGCCGCGGACAACGATCGCGTGGCGATGGCTCCCATCGAGCGCGATCTGCGTTACTGGCGGCAGCGGCGCAGCAGCGCACGCATCGTGCCACCGCCGGCGACTCCCGAGATCGTGCGCTTCGGCGTCACGGTGCAGGTGCGCTTCGAACCGGGCGGAGAACAGAGTCTGCGCCTGGTCGGTGAAGACGAAGCCGATCCATCGGTCGGGCTGGTCAGCTGGGCCTCGCCGGTTGGCAGCGCCCTGATCGGACGATGCTCCGGAGACGTCATATCGGTGTCGGGGCGGCAGGCTGAAATTCTCGGTATGCATGCCTGAGCAGCCGATGAAATCTCGAGCGACTGCTCCTCGAGGTCGCCGCTGGTCGCAGCGCGTGACAAAAACCAGTCACGCCATGGACCTGCAACCGCGAGTGTTCGCCCAGAGCAGCCCGCGAAGCATCGCCCGCTCAATCAAGCGCTCGGCCGAGCGCAGCCATACACGCAAGGCGGATCCGTACCGTTCAGCGCTGTCGATGATCACCTTCTATATTAACCGCGCCGGGCGGCGTCTCGATCCGGCACGCCGTCGGCGCCTGGAGCGAGCCAAGCAGGAACTGCGCGAGTTGTTTCATGCGGCGAGCGCGCAACGCCCGCGACCGCGGCAGCCTATGCGCTCCGCCGCCGGAGGCACTGCCCGGCGCCGGGTGCGCGCTTGAATCCGGAACTGGTCACCCTATTTCGGCAGATCACGCTGGGCGTGCACGTGGTTGGAGTGGCGCACGCGGGACGTCAGGATGCCTATACCGCTGCATCGGTCATGCAGGTGTCCTATCGGCCGCTGATGCTGGCGATCTCGATTCATCCCGAGCACGCCTCGTACGAGCTACTGCACGCCGGGCAGACCTTTACCGTCAACGTGCTTGCTCACAATCAGATCGAACTCGCACGTCAATTCGGTACCCGCTCGCAGTCATCGCCCGGTACCGACAAAATGCGCGCCCATCGTTGGCGCCGCGGCAAACTGGGTGCCCCGATCCTGTCCAAGTCGCTGGCATTTTTCGACTGTGCGGTTCAATCGGAAACCCCCGCCGGGGATCACCGGGTGGTCGTGGGACGGGTGCTGGATGGAGCGATCCTGAATAAGAACGGCATTCCGCTGGCCTATGCGGATACCGGGGAACTGGACGGCAGCGCCGCACTGTTTCCGGATGGGTTTTGAGTCCCCGCCAAGGTGGGTGCTTCAGGCCCCGACCGCCAGCGGCATGCGCCGCGGCATCTCCGCGTCCAGCAGCGTCCAATCGGGATAGGCGATCGCCGTCATCGTTGTATCGAAGCCCAGCCAGCGCGCCGGCGCGATCACATGCTTGTCACGGCGCGGATTGAGCCAGGCACCCCACCACGAAAAGCTGCTGTTGGCGATGATGTGATGGCGGCACAGCGACATCAACCGCAGATTCTCGTGTACCGATTCTTCGTTGTTGTTGTGATCGACCACGACAAAACGCGGATCACCCCGCAGCCAGTCGCGGGCGAAGGTGATGTCGTCGGTGAACACAAAGAAACTGCTGCGGCGATTACGCTCCAGCATGTGCGCGATAGCGTGCTCGTAGTACGCCGTCGGCAGAATCATGTCATCTCCCGAGCACGATCCATAGTCGCGACGTCGCAGATGCATCGAGACCGGATTGTGCGCGGCGGCAATACGGTTGGCCGTCTCCAAGTTGCGACCCCGCAGCGGGTCGACGAAGCTCAGCTCGCGCCGCAGCTCGGTTTCCACCTCGCGCACGATCGCTGCGTCCTGCCAGAAGCCCTCCAGGTACACCGAACGCACGCCCGGCTGCACGCGCAGGTCCTGCGGAAACACACCTCGCTCGGGCGCCTGGCGGATTATCTGAACCCGGCACAGGGCCCGCGCCGCGCGAGCGGCCCCCTGAAGGTCCCGGCGGTCGCTGGTCACCAGGGCATCGAACGGACTGGCCTGGCGCACAGGGGCCGGGATCGCGAAGCGCTGCTGTAACGACGGGCCATGCAGCCGGTGATGGGCCATGCGAAGCGAGGCGCTGTGCCGGCGCGCCACGCAGCGACCAGCGGCATACTGAAACAACTGATTTCCCAAGCCGCTGCTCTGGTTCGCGATTATTTGCATGAACGCTCCTGAATTGCGGGGCGTCACTTTGACGCACGTTCAGTCATTCAAAGGCACACCCGGGGGGGCCAACCATAGTCATCGCAACCAAGCACGTGTCAGCCTGATCCGACGCTTGCCTGATCCATGCCAGTCTACACGGCGCGACAGTCGCCTGACTTGCAGAGTGACGGAATCCTGCTTGGCGCAGCGGACGAGCGCCGGTAGGCGGACGGCGCCGCCGATCACGGAACCGACCGACAGCGCGCTGTCGACGAATGGGCGCAGCATGCGCCGCTCTAGCAGGAGCGAAATCATGCATGGCAAAGTGTTGGTTCTCAGAGTCGCCGCGGCCGCGGTGTTGCTGCCAGGCGCCATGGATGTGCCGGCCATCTCAGGCGAGCCGCCGATTCCCGATAATTCCTCGGCGAATGTCGCAGCGCCGGTGGTGCCGGAAGACGCCAACACGCCGGTGGCCGCAGCCAATGACGTCGACGACCGCCGCGTCACGGCCCAGATCCGAGCCGCGCTTGCGAGTGACAAATCTCTCTCGCCACAGGCCCGCAACGTGACTATCGCCGCCAATCCGCAGGCCGTGGTGCTACGTGGGTCGGTCGGATCGGCCGAGCGGGATCGCATCGCGACGCTGGCTGGTCAATATGCCGGCAGTCGGCAGGTGATCAATCAACTGCTGGTCAAGGATCGCTAGCTCGCTACGGCGTTGCCGAACGTGGCGCCTTTTTCGCTCGTGACGCGGCCGGCGATGCATAGCATTGTTCCACATGAGAAATACGCACTAAGTATTTGATGGTTCCGCTCGGCGGGTGCGTCACTTTTGCACCAGGATTGCCGGTAGGCGTGCGAACGTGGTACCAAGCGCCAGACCGGTTTCTGTCAAAAGTTCGCGCGACCCGGACGCCCGAAGCGTCCGCCACCCGATGTCAGGTCGGTACGCGGCATCAGAGGCCGGCAGGGTCCCGATTCCAGACTGCTGGTGAGTTGTCGTGTCGCTGACTCGAATTCGAAAGCCATTGCAACTTGCGGCCCTCACCGTCTCGATGATGGTGTGGGCATCGGCGGCGCGCGCCTTCAACCCGTTGCCCACTTGGGCCTTCGCGCAGGTGGGGGTCGGCGATCAGAAGACGCTGGCCTATGTGGCTGGCGTGCGCTGGGATGCACCGTGGCAGTGGCGCACCAGGTACGGCACGCTTACCGGGTACTTCGAGGCCGGATTCGGGCGCTGGGCGACCGAGAGTCGCCCGCTGCACAGCGCCGCATGGCCGACGCAGATCAGTCTCACCCCGGTACTGCGTCTGCAGCGTGACCCATCCTCCCCATGGTTCGGTGAACTGGGCGTCGGCGTCAACTACATCGTGCCGATCTTCCACAGCGGCACCAAGCGATTCAGCACCGAGTTCAATTTCGGCGACCATATCGCCGTTGGCAGACGCTTCGGCGCACAGCAACGATACGAGCTGGCCCTGCGCTTCGAGCATTTCTCCAATGCCGGTATTGCTCATCCCAATCCTGGGGAAAACTTCGGGCAGCTACGCATCTCGGTGCATTTCTAAGCGCGCCGGTGCCTGTTAGGGTAAGCATAGATCATAGGATCGAAGGGGTAAGCCGTGCCGAAGAAACTACCTAAACGCAAGCCCAAGCCACCCCGTCCATCGAACATCGCGCACTGGAGAGCAATCGAGGGGCAGGATGACTCGCACTACGCCCACGATGATGAGCTGATGAGCATCGGAGCGCCGTTCGCGCGCCACTTCGGGCTCACCCGAATCGGCATTCACCATGAACGGTTATTGCCGGGACGCCGAACGTCCTACCCACACTGTGAGAGCGCCGAGGAGGAGTTCGTCTACGTGATTGCAGGCGCACCGGACGTCTGGCTCGACGGCGAGCTGCATCGATTGCGGCCCGGGGACGCAGTGGGTTTTCCGGCCGGCACAGGTATCTGTCACACCTTTCTTAATAACACTGCCAGCGAAGTGCGACTGCTGGTGATCGGCGAAGCGTCCACCCCGGCGAATCGCGTTTTCTATCCTCGCAATCCGGAACAGAGCACCCGCAAAGACTGGTGGAGCGATCCGCCGGCGAGAGCGCTGGGTCGCCACGATGGGCTCAGCGACAGGTTACGTGCGCGTCGTGCGCGTCCTGCAAAGTCGCGTCGAAACGCATGAGACTTGCGCCCTGCTTGATATACGGAATCACGTTTGTTTCCAAAATACACTCAAGCCAATGGCGCTCTTTCGATGAGCTGCCGAGTTGAGATCAATATCGGCGCTGATGCCCAGACGGTTTGGAGTTTGCTTGTCGACGCGCAAGGCTATCCACAGTGGAACTCAACGGTCACTGGAATTGATGGCCAAATCCGCGAAGGTTCGCGGATCAAGATTCACGTGCCCGGTACCAAACAGACCTTCACGCCCAAAGTGTCAGGCGTCGTACCGCACCAGCGCATGCTATGGAGTAACAGGATAGCGGGTGTGTTCAAGGGAGTGCGCAGCTTCAAACTAAGTGCCTGCCCCGACGGTTCGACGGACTTGAGATGGAGGAGCGCTTCTCCGGCCTGGTTTTCGCTCTGGCCAAGAAGGCTCTGCCAGACTTTCATCCCATTTTTGAGGCCTTTGCAAATGATCTGAAGCTTGAGGCGCAGCGACCCACAAACGAGCATCAAGCCCGATGAGGCCGAATCCGGCAGGGCGTGGCCAAAGTTACACGTAGTTACGGGTGACCATTCGCAGGAAGCGTGTAGGAAAACCTTAATTGCACCGCGGCCTGGCAGCGTGTACAAGCGCATCCATGGCCACCGACCCGCTCGAGCAAGAGATCCGGTCGAAGATTGAAAGCGACCGACTGCCCTCAACCGTCGCGCGCCGCTTTTTCGCCGGCTTGGGCACAGGGCGCCAGTGCGCGTGCTGCGACCAATCCATTAGCGAGCCCGACATCGAATACGAACTGGAGATACCGGAGCAAGGCTCCTGGCCGATGCACATCCACTGCTATAAGGCCTGGCTCCTGGTCGTCATGGCGGCCGCCCAGTCCCCGCAGATTCCACCGCTCCTGCGTTTCGATACGTCGGGACACGATCAAGCGAGCAAATAGCCGGCGCGGCTGGCTCAGTCCGTTGCCCGGGTAGTTGTTCGGGACTTGGCTTTGCGCTTCGCTTGGACTCCGTCAGGTCGCTGAATCTGACTCAACGACGCATTGAGCGCTACTGCAAGCGCAGCATCGCCACTAACCAAATCATCCCAGCGCAAGTGTTGCCCCTTGCGCTTGCCCTTTAGGGTCACGGCGAGGCCTTCCGGTGTAAGTGTGACCACGAAAAGACGTCCATTTATATTCACTTGTCGCTTAAGGGACTTTGTCAGCGGAGTCGTCATAGACCACCTGTGCCTTCTGGGCTAACTTCGTTCAATGATACGTGCAGCTTGCTGGTCGCATCGCCGCACAGATGGCGCTGTGAATTGGTGTGCCGATGCAGTATGGGGTTGCACCAAATCAGGGTGCCCTTTTCGATTTCTTTGACTTCGGCAGCCCCGCTGGAATCGAGATAACACTCCAGCAGCGGTGCTTTGATCACAATCACCGGAGTGGTGTACCGAAGATTGTTCCATTCGACTGGACAATCCTACTCATCGGATGCTTCTCCAAGATTGCACGAGCGAACTCACCAAAAGTGCCGGGCATCTCAGAAAAGATTCACGCCGTGCGGGGGGACAGCATCGGGTTCATTTTCGAGACGGGGACGTTGAATTTTATCCTCTCTTCCCGGAATGAAAATCCCTGATGGTCGACAGCTAGCAGTGAAAGCGCGATCGGCGTCTCCATGATTCGGGCGAATACTTCGCGAAGCTGCGCAACCGGCGTTCGTTCGCCCATTATTGCGATCTTCAGCGCCTCTTGGGGCACCTGCTGAACGAAGACCGGAAAGCCTCGATCATCTCTTCCCACTTGTTGACAATCCGAGAGCTTGCGAATGACGCGCACCTCCTCCTCGTATGCCCAATGGTTCGACTTTGCGCACAGCTCCGCCAGCGAAACGGGTTTCCCGGCCAGATAGGAACTGATATGCCGCCGGGGCCGCAGCGATCGGTATTCGACATCGATCTGATGCGCAAAAAAGTCGTGAGCACTGTCGAATCCGACAACGGCGCCGGCGTATTGAGCGCCAAAGTGCGACCACATCAAGAGGGAATCTCGCACCCGCGTGAGACTCAGAATGCCAACCTGCTCGTTCAGGAGCTGTACGATCTCGCGCGACATCGCGTCGCTGCTACCGCAACCCTCCGGAATCACCTCAAGTTCTTTGGGTGAGTCTGACTGTCTTGCCGAGCTGAGGTCGAACTGCAGATTGAACTTTCGCTCATCCGCATTGAGCGGCACCACGATTTCCGGAGGTTCGCTACGCCGGGGCGGGGGTGGTCCCGGCGGTCAATCTGGCGACGACCCAGGCGGTGGAGGCCAGCATGAAGGGCGCCTTCGCCGAGATCGCAGCGCCGGCGCGCACTGCGCTCGAGCAGGCGGTAAAACCGGTGATTGAGCAGTTCTTGGGGTTGGCGAAACGCACCCAGCAGATGGAAGCCACGGCACGTCGGGCCATGACTTGGTTCTCGTCCAAATGGATCGCGTTGACGGCCGCCGGCTTTATCGGGATGAGTGCGATGGCCTGGGCGTCGGTGTGGTGGCAGCGCCAACAGGTCAATGAGTTAACGGAGCAGAAAACGGCGCTCGAGGCGGACATGGCCGCGATGCAGGTCAATGGGTCAATGCGTCAGAGCTTGCCAAGAAAGGGGCGCGCATCAAGATCAGCGAGTGCGGGGGGGCGCCTGTGCATCGTGGCCAGCAAGAACCAAGAGCCGAGCGTGAGCGACTGGCATGGGCCTTGGAATAACGCTCAGACAGGGCAGACGTTTGTGATTCCGAACGGGTACTTAAAGACTATGAACTTCAAGCACGGACACGGCGGCCTGGCAGCACGCTGGGGGCGGTGCGGTGGTACGTGCCGAGCGTGAGCGGCCTGCAGGCCCTGCGCGCCGAAACCGTTCACCTACCAGGCTTGCCAGTCGTCAAATCACGCCATTTGGCTCGATTCTTGGGGGGGGGCGGGATTTGGAAACCATCTGTGCGATCGCGGCGATCAGTCGGTCCGGGTCCACCGGCTTGGGCAGATGGTCATCGAACCCTGCCGCCAATGCACTTTGGCGATCCTCGCTGCGTGCGAATGCCGTCACCGCGATCGCCGGAACACGCGCGGTGTGTTGCTCCTGCTCGGTGTGGCGCAGGGACTTCAGCAGCTCATAGCCATCTTCGCCGGGCATCCCAATGTCCGCCACGATCACATCGGGGCGGCGGATCTCAAAGGCCTCCTGCGCATTCACGGCTGAGTTCACCGCGCGCACCTGCGCGCCGGATTGCTCGAGCAAGCGTTGGGTGGTTTCGCGCGCCATGGTCTCATCTTCCACGAGGAGCACCTCGATTCCGCGCAGATCCCCTGCTTCTGCCGGTCCGCCCGTCGCCTCATCCGCTTGCGCTGCCGGATCGCGTCGCTCGAGCGGCAGGTAGACCGTGAAGGTGGCCCCGCGCCCCTCGCCGTCGCTGCGCGCTTGGATCGTGCCGCCGTGTAGCTCAACGAGCTGCTTGGCGATCGCGAGCCCCAGACCGAGTCCTCCATAGTGTCGGGTGGCACCGGCTTGGGCTTGCCGAAAGCGCTCGAAGATGTGCGGGAGAAAGTCTGTCGGAATGCCCCTGCCCGTGTCGGTGACCTCAATCTCTACGGTGCCCTCCACACGCTGCAGGCGCACCTCGATGCGCCCACCCTCCGGGGTGAACTTGACCGCATTGGCGAGCAGATTCCACACGACCTGCTGGATGCGATCGGGATCCACGCGCACGCTGCCGACCTGCGCACTGAGCTCGGCATCCAGCGTCAGCTTGCGGTTCTCTGCCAGCGGCCGCACCGCCTCGATGGCGGCGGCGACCGCCGGCGTCAGGAGCGTATCGCGAATCGCCAACCGCAAAGTTCCGGCCGCCATGCGCGAGACATCGAGCAGATCATCGATCAGCTGCTGCTGGGCGAGAGCGGCCCGGTCCACCATTTTGCCGCCTTCGATCACCTCTGGCCCCTGTACCTTGCCGCTCGCGAACATGCGCGACCACAGGCGGATCGTGTTGAGCGGGGTGCGCAGCTCATGACTGACGGTGGAGATGAACTCATCCTTGGCCCGATTGGCGCTCTCCGCACGGGCGCGCAGCTGCTGTGCTGATTGCAGCGCCTCCTGCAACCGTTCGTCGGCTGTCTTGCGCTCGCTCTGATCGCGCGTGATTTTGATGAATCCCTGCAACCTTCCACCCGGACCGAACGTCGCGGTGATCGTTCCGCTAGCCCAAAAGCGGCTGCCGTCTTTGCGCATATGCCAGCGCTCATAGGAGGTGCTGCCGGCGTCCAAGGCGCGGCGCAGCTCCTGCTCGGGTAGGCCGGCGGCGCAGTCCTCGGGCGTGAAGAGGATCGCGACGGGTTGGCCAAAAACGTACGATTCGCTGAAGCCCGTCAAGCGTTTGGCGCCGGAATTCCAGCTCGCAACCCGGCCCTGCGCATCGAGCAGGAAGATCGCAAAATCGTGAGCGCTCTCCACCAGTAGCCGAAAGTGCTCCTCGCTCGCGCGCAGCGCCTGCTCGTGTCGCTTGCGCTCGGTAATGTCCCAGAATGCCGCCACGATGGCGACGGTCTCGCCGGCGCGCTTGCGAATTGCCGAGGTACTCATCGAGACGGTGCTGCGGGTGCCATCGACACGCATGAAGTCGAGCTCCTCATCGCGCACGATCTCCCCCGTGGCGAGCGCGCGCGCGAGCGGCCATTCCTGCGGCTCATAGGGCCGCCCATCCGTATGCAATCCTCGAAAGGCGGCGGAGCTGGCCACCCAGTTGTGGCCGATAAATGGCAGTGGGAATGGCTGATTGAAGAGCGCCGCGGCCTGACGGTTGCTGAAGAGAAG